>NZ_LWBL02000001.1 GCF_001644195.2 Bacillus marinisedimentorum
CAAGTCCTCCGGGATGACGGAAGAGACAAACACTGCAGCCAAGAACAGGCGAGGCAGGTAGCTGGAAGGTGCCTGTCCAGTTGCAACGCAGAGACCGGCACATCCTGTGTGCAAAGACGAAGACGAGTTGATTCCCTTGTACACGGATGAATGTTTGATAAAAGCTGCCAATAACTGTTTACCTGGTTTAACATTGAGGCCTGGCTCAGCTGAATGTGTATGTCAGGGCCGCCAATGAAAATAAAGATAGAGAAGGGTGTAGTTCATGATTTCATTTTTGGTTGCACTAGACCGGAACCATACAATCGGAAAAGACAACGACCTTCCATGGCATCTGCCGGAGGATTTGCGTTATTTTAAAAATGTGACAATGGATCATCCGATTGTGATGGGGCGCAAGACACATGAATCAATCGGGAAAATACTGCCTGGACGCGAAAACATTATTGTCACTCGCAACCGCGAGTATGAGTGCGGGGAGTGCACAATTGCCCATTCGGCCGGTGAAGTGCTAGAAATGGAAAGAAAAAGCGGTGACGAATATTTTGTCATAGGAGGAGCCGAGCTTTTCAATAGCTTCTTTCCGTATGCCGACCGTTTATACATAACGTATATTGAGGAATTTTTTGAAGGTGATACTTTCTTCCCTGACTACGACAAAAATGACTGGTCCCTTTTATCAGAAGAAAAAGGAATTAAAAATGAAAAAAACCCTTATGATTATTACTTTAGGGTGTATGAAAAAAAGCGAAATGAAGAGCATTGAAAATTGACGTAAAAACCGTCCGGGCGTAAACTGAAAGTGTAATAAATTCCTTGTTTGGAAAGGAGAAGGGAAAATGAGCAATCTTACACCTTTGCGCCGCAAAAGACGTGATATGGTCAATGAGATGTTGGATTCCTTTTCAGACATCATGAATGACAATTTGCTGACAGACCGCTTGTTCAATGAAAAAAAGATGGGTGCAATCCGTTTCAAGACAGACGTCCGCGACACTGGAGACATGTATATTGTCGATGCCGAACTGCCGGGCTTCAGTAAAGAAGATATTACAATTACCTATGAGGGACCCTATCTGACGATTGAAGCAGTCCGCGAATACAGCGAAGAAGAGAAAGAAGAGCATTACATCAGGAAAGAGCGGCAGCATGGAACCTTCTTGCGCCGTTTCTATCTTGAGAACATCCAGGAGGGCATGATTGACGCTGAATTCAAAAATGGAGTTTTAAAAATTGAAATTCCAAAGCTCGTTGAAACAGATGAACATGAGCCGTCTGCCCGAATTCCAATCCGCTAGCATTCGAAAGCGTCCCTTATAAAGGGGCGCTTTTTAAATAGCCTGTGTTTATGCACAATGTTGATTTGTAAGAATAAAGAACGGGAAGGATGCGAAAGCCCCTCCAAAAAAATCTAAAAAAAAGCGCCATCCAGGCGCCAGAAGTGTATATCATATCTATTTATCAATAACCGTAATCCCAATCTAAATCGTCTGCTTTCCATTCAACCATCGATACTTTGCCAAAATCGACAAGCCGGTCTTCTTCCACATGACAATTGCAGTGTTCACAGTTACATTGTTTCTTGATTTCATTGAATGCTTTCTGATCAATATTCTCGACAAAAAGAATTTCGTTGTTTTCCTGGTAAAGAATCGCAGTACCTTTCATGATTAGCACCTTCCTATATTTATTGCTTGTCTTGCCCCTTTATTTTAACCTGTTTATCATTGATTAACCATACACTTGTGATAAAGTTCACAAAATCGGCAAGTACCAAAAAATTCTGACACATTCGGTATACGAAGATAGAGTACAATCGGGCAAGGGTGAAAATAGGCGGAATTCCTGTAATAAAGAAACAATCTTTCGGTTATTTGTTGTACTCATGTAAGAGGATGTTACAATGGAAGTTAAGATATAGTTTGGGACAAAGGAGAAATTTAATGGTGAAAATGAACGTTTTCCTCGATGACGTGAGAAGTTGTCCGGACGGTTTTATGCTGGTACGGGATGCTGAAGCATGTCTTGACATGCTGAATCACCATTTGATTTCCCATCTGTCACTTGATTACGATCTTGTTGATAAGAAAAAAAACGGGTATTATTTAGTCGAACAAATGGTAAAGAACCATCTATATGCTGATCATATTATCATTCACTCAGCCAATGCATCCGGGTCCAAAAAAATGTATAATTATTTGAAAGAAGCAAGGAACCTGCATCTGATCCCTTACGATGTAAAAATCACAAAACGTCCATTGCCGATTTACAATAAAATTCAATAATAAAAAAAGCGTGCTTAAATGCACGCTTTTTTTATTAAGAAGAGCATACGTATACGGGTAAGGGTTTATGTAAAAATATGGGATTTTGTCAATGAATGGCCATATATCGATAATCTTCCCATGGATTTCCTCTCTTATAATTGAAGTGAAATACTCCTACTCCTTTAAGGATAGAGACTGGAAAGAGGAGGTGTACTGCAAGGGAATCAAATAGCACAATGTGAGTTTTTCAGGCGCATGCCAAATCAGCGCACAAATTGGTATTTGGCTGCAAAAACTCGGTTCATGGCAGGGGGGTCATCAGATTACTTAATAATCCTTGCCATGTTATGGCTCCGCATCCGATCCTGCAACCGGAGCCGGCAACAGACAGCTGACAGATTAATACATAGCTGTCAATTCGTATTTGTAAAACAATTTTATCACGGATGCTTCACACTTACAACACAAACGAGCAGGTCAATCTGTGAAGGTTTTGTGAAAATCCGTGGTGTAAATCGTGAAAGAGGTGAGTTCAATTGAACCGGACACGATCAAAAATCGTTTCGCTTTTGCTTGGTTCAGTGCTTTTATTATCTGCTGCTGCCTGCAGCACAGCCGATACAAGTGTCCAGGCTGAAAAAAGTAAAAAAGATGAGGAGCAGGCTGCCGTCATTCAAGAACCGTTTAAGGAACTCCAGCAGGCTGCTGATGAATACCTGAAAGGCACTGATTTTAAAACAATGACGGTGGCAGAGGTGTATGAGACAGCGGTTCTAAAAGGAGACCCGGATTATTTTGTCCTTGATGTCAGGAGTGCAGCTGCCTTTGCAGCAGGCAATATTCCTGGTTCCGTCAATATTCCATATGCAGTCAGTTCTAAACCGAAATATCTCAACAATTTACCGAAGGACAAGAACATCATTGTAGTATGTTTTTCAGGACACACAGCGAGCCAAACCGCCGCATCACTGAATTTGCTCGGCTTCAATGCCATACCAATGGTGAACGGCATCGGGGGATGGACATCAGATCCGAATCTGGGTGTGCCGATTCCGGATGCAGCCCTGGAACACGGAGTGACAGCTACTCCAGCAGCAGCGGGCACGTTTGAATATCCTGTCCTGGATATAGAAAAAGCGGCATCTGTAGAGGATCTCGTATATGAACAGACAGAGCGCTATCTTGCCTCTGGAAAACCGCCTGTCCTGTCTGCCGGAGAAGTAAAAGAGAAGGTGCTCGCGGTCAAAGACAGCAGCTTCTATCTGGTGGATGTACGCTCCCCTGATGATTATAAGAAGGGGCATATCCAGGGTGCAGTGAATATTCCTGCCAATGAAATCGCTGACTTGGAACAGCTGAAAAAATTGCCGGCAGATAAAAAAGTGCTTCTTATCGGATATGACGGTCATGAAGCAAGCCAGGCTGCCCGCATCCTGAATCTTCTCGGGTATGACACTTACGCAATGAAAGATGGTATGAGGGTTTGGACTTCCGACCCGGAAATCAATGGCATAGCACCGATATCTGCAGAAAAAATTGCTGAATACCCATTGGAAGAATTAAATGTCGATCTTGAACAAGATCAAGGGGCAGCAAGCTGCGGATAACCGCGGACCTGGAAGGGAGAGATCATAATGAGAAAAATGAAAAGGCGTACATTTTTGAAAGCTGCTGCCGTTACAGCTGCAGCGGGAAGCGTTCCTGCCTATTTCAAGTTTGCCGATTACCAGCAGGCTGCAGCTGAAGCGCCTGTTAAAAAGATACCGACATTCTGTCATGGATGTACAAGCTATTGCGGAATCATTGCGACGGTAAAAAATGACAGGCTATGGAAAGTGGAGGGACATCCCGTCCATTTGAAATCAAGTGGACGTATTTGTGCCCGCGGCCATGGAATGGCTTCATACCTCTATTCGAAAGACCGAGTCACCGGGCCGATGAAAAGGACCGGAGAAGGAAAGTTTGAACCGATATCCTGGGAACAAGCCTATAAAGAAATCGGTTCGAAACTGAAGGGAATCGTATCAAAATATGGGGGCAATTCCGTCGTATGGATGGAGCATGGCACCCACCGGAAGGCCTACGTTGACAGGCTGTTTGACAGTATCGGATCACCAAACTTCATTACCCAGTATTCAACATGTTTCAATTCAAAAACAAATGCCTGGCAGCAAATGACCGGGACGTCGCTGAACGGTGACCACAAACATGCAAAATATATGATTTTCCAGGGCCGCAACTTCGCAGGCGGAATCGTTCCAAACGGCATGAACCATATCACAAAAGCGAAGGAGAGCGGGGCGAAAATCGTTGTCATCGATCCGCGTTATTCAGAAATCGCCAAGTTAGCTGATGAGTGGATTCCGATCAGGCCGGGAACCGATCTTGCATTCAGGCTGGCAATGGCAAATGTGCTCATTATGGAAAACCTTTATGACAAAGTATACGTCAAAAAATATGTTGATGGATTCGATGAATTCAAGCGCCTGAACCTGGAGTATACACCAGAGTGGGCCGCTTCTATCACAGGAGTAAAAGCCGAAAAAATCAGGGAGATTGCCCGTGAATTTGCCGAAAATGCTCCTCAGGCATTTCTTGAGCCAGGCTGGCACGGCCTCCATGCCCACTATGCGAACAGCACACAGGTGGCACAAATGGGCATCATTCTCAATGCGCTTGTCGGCAACATGTATGAGCGCGGTGGTTTGATGCCGTCGGCAGGGATTGAACTGGGACATCTGAAGCTTCCTGAGCTTTACATGCCGGAAAAAGGAGATCGCATCGACGGAGCGGGTGTTGAAGGACAATACCGGTCGGTTGAGCCTTCCCGCGGCATTGCCCAGATCATTCCGAAGCTCGTCGAAGAGGGAAAAGCAAAAGCGGTTTTTGTCTGTAACTACAATCCAGTTCGTTCAGCACCTGATCCGGAACAGCAGAAAAAACTGAAAGATGCTGAACTCGTCGTATCCATTAATATTGATTGGAACGAAACCAGTTACCATACGGCACATTATATTCTTCCTGAGCATTATTATTTGGAACGGCTGGAACATCCATATACAGTATCGGGAACCATTTCACATGACAGTCCGCAAGTCGCCCTGCGCCAGCCGGTAGTGAAGCCGATCCATAAAACGAAGGATGTTCTTGAGATGCTGAAAGGCATTTCAGCAGAAATGGGTTATCAAGACCTGTATCCTTTTACAGTGGAAGATGATGTGAAAGCGGCGATCGAACCGCTCGGCATCACTTATGACCAGCTTAAAAAAGCAGGGACAATCGAATTCCCGGCTACGGTGAAACCTGGTTTTCCTGTGAAAAATGGAAAGCCTGCACTGCCGACCAAGACGGGTAAAATCCAGTTTTCCGCTGATATATTCCGTCTCGAGGGGAACCGCGGAATACCGACCTGGATCCCGCCGCTCGTCATGCCGGATGAGAAAAAGCCGGACGAGTTCAGGCTCATCCACGGCAAGCAGCCTTGGCATTCGCATGTCATGACGAACAACAATGAATATCTCATGGCGATGAGCGAGCGGTATAACGGAGCGTATATGTGGATGAACACAGCAAGGGCGAAAAAACTTGGTGTCAAAACAGGAGATACCGTACTTGTCAAATCTTCCATCGCACAGAAAACGGTCAAGGTGAAAGTGACGGAACTTCTCCACCCGGACTGCGTATGGATTCCTTCCACATATGGAGGATTTTCACCGAAAAACAAAACGGCTTATGGAGTGGGCGTGAATTTCAATGATTTCATCCCGATCATGGTTGAACCATACTCAGGATCCTCCATGTCACAGGAAGTTGTCGTCAGTGTAAGAAAGGAGGAAAAGTAACATGGCGAGATACGGATTGCTGATCGATGCTGCAAAATGCACTGGCTGCACCGCATGCACGATTGCTTGTCAGATGCACAACCAGCTTCCCCCTGAACAAACATATAACCGGCTTGAGTTTATGGAGCGCGGGACTTACCCGAATGTGAAAATGGAAATCCTGCCGGTCCAGTGCATGCATTGTGACAACCCGGCATGCGTGTCTGTCTGCCCGACGAATGCTTCGTTCAAACGGGAAGACGGCATTGTGGAAATCGATCCGGATAAATGCATCGGGTGCAAGTATTGCATGACGGCCTGCCCATACGATGCCCGGCAAATAAATGAAGACAGGATACCGGAAAAGTGCAGGTGGTGTCCTGAATACCTGGAAAAGGGCGAGCAGCCGCCTTGTTCGGCAACCTGCATGAATGAAGTGCGCCTATTCGGGGATCTGGATGACAAAGACAGCGAAATCAATAAACGGATTGCCGCGAGTGAAATTTATACGCTTGTACCTGAGAAAGGGACAAAACCACGGATCTTTTATGTGAAAAAGTAAGCGGAGGTGATGAAAGGTGAAGAAAAAGATTTGGTTGTATCTGTCAATCGCACTGATATTGGCCGGCATAGCCGGAACGGTGAACATCATCATGCACGGTGAACATGCCATGGGGACGTCGAACGGCATTCCATGGGGGATTTTAATCGCCGGTTATGAGTATTTTGTCGGGATAAGCACCGGACTTTTGCTGGTGGCTTCCCTCGGTTACGTCTTTAACCAGGAGCCGATCAAAAAAGTGGGCAAGGCAGCTGTTATGATGGCTGTGTTTACAATGTTCAGCGGGTTTGCCGTCCTTCTGGTCGAACTCGGGAACCCGCTTCATTTCTTTTACTATTTGATTTCGCCGAACATCAAGTCGCCGATCTGGTGGATGGCGCCGCTTTATGGCATTTACCTGGCCATGCTTGTCATTCTCTTGTTCCATATCATCCGCGGGAATGTGCAGCAGGTGAAGATGTTCTCAATACTGACACTCATATCAGCGGTTGTGGCGCTTGTTAACATCGGCTTTTTATTCGGTTTTCTTAACACACGGGCATACTGGAACGGCCCGCTGTCGCCGGTCTATTTTGTCGTATCGGCATTCATGTCCGGAGTCGCACTGTTTGCTGTCATCACGTATATCCAGCACAAAACGTCTGCTCTTGAGGAAGAGGTATTTTTGGCAGTAAGGAAAATCTTTATCATCAGTATCGCAGCGGTTGCATTGATTTATACCGGAAAAATCATGACGGCATTATACGGTGCCGCTTCCGGAAAATATGAGGCTGTCCATGCCCTTTTAAGCGGGCCGCTCAGTTTTAATTTTTACTTCTTTGAAGTGGTGCTTGGCATGATCGTCCCGCTAGCATTACTGTTAACAGCAAAAGGGTCAGCACCTATCAAGCTTCTGGCAGCAGGAATATCTTCACTTATCGGCATCTTTTTCATGAGGGTTGATATGGTCATTGCCGGCCAGATATCGGAGTTACACGTCATCTACAGCACCGTCAAGGAAATTGTTTATCATACGTATTCCGCAACATGGGCGGAATGGGCACTGATTGCCGGTGCGGCAGGAATTACGCTGTTCCTGTACATGTTACGCGATCAAATTGAAAAGAGCTTGAAGGGGCACGCAAGGTAAAAACAATTTTCAGGGAACGGAGGGAATAGCCATGCAACCGGCTTTGAATACCAGGCAGGAAGCATTGAAAGAACTTTACTTAATCCTTGCGGAATTTTTCAAATATCCGACAAAAGAATTCTTTGAAGATTTGCAGGGAGGTACTGTAGAGGCGGAGATGAACCAGTGGCTGGAACAGGCAGGAATTGAACATGAGCCGGTGAAGGCGAGTTTATTCCCGCTTACATTTACTGAGTTGAAACAAATGCATATCGAATTGTTTTCCGGCATCAGCACGGATCCGGTATTACCGGTCGAGTCCATCTATAAAATCTGGACAGCCGACCGTACTGCCGAAATTCCGATTGCCGGCGAGAAGGGATACTTATATGGTGATTCAGCTTTGCATATGCGCCGGCTGTTTGATAGGTATGGCCTTGAAATCCCTGATTCGTATGAGGCGGCACCCGATCATTTGACACTGCTTCTTGAATTCCTTGCTTATTTGATCGAAATCAATGCAGGAAGCGGACAAATCCTGCAATATATGGATGATCATATGGACTGGCTCCCTGATTTTCAGCGGGCCCTGCAGAATGCTGATGAAAGCGGGCCCTATGTGCGAATTGTCACAATGCTTCATAATGTGGCAGCGATCCACCGGAAACACCTTGAAGCTGTGTAAGCTTCCATGCTGAAAGGAGTGAAGAATGACATGAATAAACGCAGATTTATTCCAGGCGTTTTAGTATTTGTTATGCTGCTGATTTCCGGATGTTCCGGCATTTCCCAGGCGGCGGACAGTGCTGTAAACGTGGATTTTGATAAAAAAGAAGATTTATCGCTCTATTTTGCTGAACAAGATAAACAGCCGGAAAAAGAACCTGTTCCGCTGGACGGCAGCCTTGAATATGTTGATACCAATTATATGATCCGCCTGCTCGGCGGAGAAAGCGTCACGAGCGAGGCCCGCAAAACATATGAAGAGTTTATGCCGGAATGGGATTTTGTATTAATTGATGCCAGGCCTGCAAACGTTTTTGCTGAAGGCCATATAAACGGGGCTATCAATGTGCCGGACGCTGAATTTGACGGTAAAGCCGGATTGCTGCCTGAAAACAAAGAAACGGTGCTCATCTTTTATTGCGGCGGCCTGGATTGCCCGCTCAGCGCAAATTCAGCAAAAAAAGCGATGGACATGGGCTATAAAAACGTAAAGGTTTACCAGGAAGGCATCCCCTTCTGGAAACAGTCGGCCAATTACCTAGTCGTGACAGAAGAATATGTGAAAGCCAAAATCATGGAAACTAATATGGCACGGGAAGATAAAAAACCAGTGATCATTCTAGATGCCCGGCCTTACAGCGCTTATTTTGAAGCCCATATTCCGAATGCGGCATTTGTGGACGCAGACCAATATGGAGCCAAGTTTGCGGGTGTCCAGCCATCCGACAAAAGCACAGAAATCATCGTGTACTGCGGCGGCTTCATGTGCGGCAAAAGCCATTCGGTTGCGAGCAGCCTTGTCACCGATGGATACACAAATGTAAAAGTCTTTGCCGGCGGCATTCCGCTCTGGAAAGCGAATGGGCTGCCGACATTCGGAACAGCCGGAAAAATCGGAGACTTCAATGTTGCTGAAGGAAAAGTGGACAGAGGGCTGACTCCTGCTCAATTTGATGAAAGACTGAAAGAGGAAAACGTGACGGTGCTGGATGTACGGACAGACACGGAACGTTCCAACGGAGCGATAAAAGGATCGATTCACATCCCGGACAGCCAAATACACGCCGATCCCAAAGCGATTGCCGGCAAGCTCCCGGATGATAAAGAAGCTGTTATTCTCATTCACTGTGCTTCAGGTGTCCGTGCCGGCGGGGTTGTCGATAAAATTGCCGATCTCGGTTATCCAAACACGTTTTATTTGAATAATGCCATCAAAATCGGACCTGATGGCAGCTATACATTTAACTGAACCAAGCCCGTCCTCTCACCAGGGACGGGCTTTACTTCTGCACAACATAAGCGAAGATATTTCAGAAAAGAGGGAGTTGTAACAAAACTTCCACAAAGTATCAATAATTTCATAGGTCGGCAAAACGCCGCTGTCGAATAGTATATATAAAGGAGGTGAGGGATCATGGGCCGTCCAATGGATGAGAGGCTGCTGAAATGGAAAGATGATTTGGAACGGGAGAAAAAACTTATAGAAAATCAGCTTCGAGTCGCGCAGGTGGAAATCGATACGCTAAGAGCAAAACAGGTGGCAGATTTGGATCCTGAAGATACTTTACGGAAAGAGCAGCGGTTTTTAAACTATAAAGAGGCGAAACACGCACGCCTTTTGAACATCGATGTATTACTCGATGAGATTGATGTAAATCGTGAATTACGCTCATAAATCCGAAAAGCACTCTGCCGGAGTGTTTTTCTTTTACACTTTCTATCTATAGAAAAAGAGGTCTTTCTGCGGAGGCAGGATGTGATATAAAAAGAATTCCAGGATAAATAGTAAACTCCGGATACCGCATAATGGACCATATGATATAATAATGTAAGCGCTTAACATCTTGGGAGGGATTTTTTTTGGGAGCTGAAATGATTAAAACGATTTGCGGGTATTGCGGCACCGGCTGCGGCCTGCTGGTTGAAGTGGAAAATAACAAGATTAAGAGAATCAGAGGCGACCGTGAAGCACCGGTAAATAAAGGACAGACGTGTGTCAAAGGCGCTTTTGCCTATGAATATGTACACCATGAGGACAGGCTGACCGAGCCGCTCATGAAAAAGGATGGGAAACTGATCCCGGTCAGCTGGGAAGAAGCACTTAATGCTGTGGCAGAAAAACTTTCTTCGATAAAGAGCAGCTTTGGTCCGGATGCGATTTCATTGTTCGCACCTGCCCGGGCAACAAACGAAACAAACTATGTCGCCCAAAAATTCATGCGGACGGCTGTCGGCACTAACAACATCGACGGCTGTAATCGAACGTGACACGCACCAAGTGTTGCCGGTCTGGCAACTGTGTTTGGCAGCGGGTTCCCGACTGCTTCTGTGGAAGACTTTGAAGAAACTGATGTATTGCTGCTGATGGGCTCAAATACAACTGAAGCCCATCCGATCATTGCAAACCGTATGAAAAAGGGCGCTAAAAAAGGTGTCAAGATCATAGTGGTCGATCCCCGTAAAATCGATATGGTGAAAGCGGCAGATTCCCATCTGCAGCTTAAGGTCGGCACTGATATTGCACTTATTAACGCTATGATCCATGTCATTTTGAAAGAGGAGCTGTATGATGCCGGCTTCATCTCAAGGACATCGATTGGCCTTGAAAAGCTGGCTGAACAGGTTGAAACATATACACCTGCTTTTGCAGCGGGCATAACCGGCCTTCCGGAAGAGCAAATCATTGAAACAGCGCGCTCATTTGCAACTGCAGAAAATGGAATGATTGCTTACACACTCGGAATAACCGAGCATCATTGCGGGGTGAACAATGTCTTATCCATCTCCAATCTGGCCCTGTTGACGGGTCATATCGGCAAAAAAGGAAACGGCATCATGCCTCTTCGCGGACAAAACAATGTCCAGGGCGCCGGTGATATGGGCGGGCTGCCTAATTTCCTTACAGGCGCACAACCGGTTTCAGACCCGGATGTACGCCGGCGTTTTGAGGAAGAGTGGAACGTGAAAATCCCTGAATTTGTCGGGAGAAACCAGACGCAAATGATAGAAAAAATGGAAAACGGCGAAATGAAAGCTTTATATATTGTCGGTGAAAATCCGATTATGGCCGATGTCAATATGAATCATACCAAACAGGCATTTGAAAATCTCGATTTTCTAGTTGTACAGGATATCTTTCTCACCGAGACGGCAAGAATGGCAGATGTTGTCCTGCCGGCCAGGTCATGGGGTGAAGTGGAAGGGACTTATACGAACACGGACAGGAGAATCCAGCGAGTAAGAAAAGCGGTGGATGCACCTGGCAGCGCGATGGATGATTGGAGAATCCTCATGCTTGTTTCCGAAAAGATGGGTTATCCGATGAATTATGAAAATCCTGCTGAAATCTGGGAAGAAGTGAGGCGTGTCGCACCTCACCTTTACGGCGGCATGCCTTACGAGCGGCTTGATAAGGAAAACGGACTTCAATACCCTTGCCCTCATGTAGACCACCCTGGAACAGCAATTATTCATGAACGGTTCCATCAGGAAGAATTCGAAGGACGCAAAGCGCCGTTTACGGCTCTTGACTTCACGCCGCCGCTTGAGCAGCCGGATGAAGAATATCCGTTTACGCTTACAACAGGCCGGCGTTATGAATCGTACAACACTCATACACAAACGAAGCATTATGCCAGCGGTGTGAAAATCAAGCAAACAGAAGAAACGGCTGATATCCATCCGGAAGATGCGGAAAACCTGGGGCTTCAGGATGGCGATATGGTAACAGTACGTTCACGGAGAGGGAAGGTGGACGTTAAGGTGAAGGTTACACAACAAGTGTCACCAGGCCTTATATTCATGAGTTTCCATTTTGCTGAAACACCAACCAACCAGCTGACGTTAAATGAGTATGACCCTATCTCAGGCACTGCGGAGTATAAAGCTTGTGCGGTGAGTGTAACAAAAATGAATTGAGCATCCCATCCGGGGTGCTTTTTTCTCTGTTAAGGAAATTACAAAACTTTTGCGTTGCGGATAAAAAGCGAGAAGGGAGTCGTCCAGCT
>NZ_LWBL02000002.1 GCF_001644195.2 Bacillus marinisedimentorum
TTTTGTTCATCAAAAGAATCCAAATTGGCCAGCCGTACGCTAAACGCGTTTGTTCCGATACTAGCCGGGATTTCCTTCAGATACATAACGGCCTAAGGGGCGAACTCCTTGTGCTGCCCGGCACAGGCTTACGGCGCTGGCAGTTGCCAACCGAATGGCGCAGCTGCGAACACCAGGGCTTAATCATTGCCTCACTATGATAGGAAAGAACCGTCTTACTTTGTGAATCCCTATGCCGCTGCCCGCTGCTCTCCGCATTTCTTTATAGGTTTATCGTTTTTTATCGTCGGGAATACCTCTACTAGCAGGAAAAATTAATGTATACCATCGATTTCAAGGAGGAGATATGACATGGAAAGATTTAATGAGACGTATACTGAGATGGATCAGCCGCAGCTTGGCTCAGTTACCCCTGGAAACGGGGAACTTGATTATAGCGGGTATAATAAGGATCAGGGCAACAGCAAATTCCTCAAGGGTGTCCTGCTCGGAGCAGCCATAGGCGGCCTGGTTACCCTGATTGACAAAGATACAAGAAGAAAAATGACAAGTAAAAGCTCAAACGTAAAAGATAACACCTCTTCCTTTTACTCAGATGTCAAGGATGACCCTAAGGGCTTTGCCAATGACATGATGGGCCGTGTCAAAGATGCGACGAACGTATTGAAAGAGGCAATGAATGATGCCCAGGAAATTTATGATAAATTTAACAGTGTCTTTACAAATGAAGTGAAAGAAGCGAAAGACATGAAAAAGAATGCCCAGGAGATGTCCAATGAAGTGATGGACACAGCGAAAGAAGCGCAAGGTGACCTGCAGGATATCAAATCCAAGGTGAAGGAAGCCGGTGAAGAATTGAAAACCGAGCATAAAAACGAAAGCAGCTCTGGCAGCAGTTCAAGTCTGAACGGAAGCTCCAGCTATTAAAATTGAAAGAAGCATGGGAAGCAGCAGGACAACTTGCTGCTTCTTTTTTTCGTACAGAAAAGTATATATTGTCAGCAAGGAAGTGTTTAAACTCAGCGGCCAATTTTAAGAGATAAGGAAGCAGCTGCCTCTGGCTTTGCCTGAAGGTTCGCCAATCGGCGAATTGAGGGTTTGCGGGACTGCGGCGAAGCAGCAGGCACTAGAGTCCCGGGGCAGGAATGGTGAGGAATCCTTAATAAGAAAAAGGAACCTTGATCATGCCACATTAAATTCGGCGCAGTACGGAAAGCGAGTGCTTGCAACGGAAATCAACTATACTGTTTGAAAAGCAACAATGGTTGCCAAAACAGTCTTTATTGGAAGATGAATGCCGGCTCTGCTAAAATGATGGAACAGCGTGACAGTTAACGAAGTGGGAGTTGAAAAAATTGAAAAAATCATTTTATCATTACTTCATGAAATTCCGCGGTGCCCTTAAGCGCAATCCATACAGCGAACTGGCCGAAGAGATGTACCGGGACCCAGCCTTTCCAAAACAGTCGGAGGACTACAATGAAGTCAGTTCATATATTGAAATAAAACAATATTCACTGGAAGCGGTATCGGTGTTTGATGAAGCATGGAGTGACTATGAGAACAACAGATGACCATATCATTATTATGTAAACTTAAAAATAACATTCCGCTGCCGGAAAGAAGCAGCGGATTTTATATATTACTGATTGACAGGGCTGAAGGAGCGCTTGCCGAGTTCCTCATCAAGCATATAGAAAGCATTGCTGTCCCCTTCAATGCGCTTCAGCTTCTGGATGATCGTATCGAACGTCGCTTCTTCTTCAACTTGTTCGTCAATGAACCACTTTAGAAAATTGATTGTCGCATGTTCCCGTTCGTCCCATCCCATATCTGAAAGGTCATAGATTCGTTTTGTCACTTCCTGTTCATGGGCATAGCCTGCTTCAAATACCTCGAGCACAGAAGAGAACTCGTTATTCGGATCTCCATGTCCGGTAATGACAGCTTTTTTACCGAGATCGTTGATGAAGTTGAAGAATTTCATAGCATGGAAACGCTCTTCTTCAGCCTGAACGAGGAAGAAGTTTGCGAAACCGTCGAGATTTTCTGCTTTCAAGTAAGCGGCCATTGCCATATAAAGGTTGGCGGAATGGAATTCGTAGTTCATTTGTTCATTTAGAGCATCAAGCAGTTTGTCGCTTAACATGGATACCACCCTTTTCATCATAATTTTTGCCACAATTTATTGTAACATAGTTTATCCTACTTACAATCACAGCGTCGGCTGTTCCTTCATCCTTTCTCTGGATATTCACCAAACATGAAATTGTCCTGTCTCTACATCCTTTCACCCTGGTAAAATGTGCCCGATTTAAGCGGATTTCAGTGCTCATTAAAAAAGGTGCTTAACAGAAGCACGACCCTGTCCGATATAAACAATAACAGGGGTGCGGCTAATTCAAAACCGTTGCCGACCCCCTGCTATATTTTAAGTAACTGGCAGGAGAGATTCTAATGGACAAAACGACGATAATCGGTGTCATTCTCGGGGTGCTGGCTGTTGGAGTCGGCATGGTATTGAAAGGTGTTGAAGTGACAGCACTTTTCAATCCGGCAGCATTCCTGATCATATTTGCCGGGACTGCCGCGGCCGTTATGATTGCTTTCCCGGCAAGTGAACTGAAAAAGGTTCCGGCCCTAATCAAAATTATCTTTAAAGAACAGGAACTGCCGCCTGCTTCAGAACTCATTGACACGTTTTCCGGCTGGGCGAATACAGCACGCGCAGAAGGACTGCTCGCACTTGAAACGAAGCTTGATGATATTGATGATCCGTTTTTACAAAACGGAATGAGGCTCGCGATAGATGGTCAGTCGCCGGATTTCATCCGGGATGTTCTAAATGAAGAGCTTGATGCGATGGAAGAACGGCATCTTGCCGGTGCTTCCATTTTTACACAGGCAGGCACATATGCACCGACACTAGGTGTTCTCGGTGCAGTTGTCGGCTTAATTGCGGCTCTCGGCCACATGGAAGATACAGGCGCGCTCGGCAAGGCAATTGCAGCTGCTTTTATCGCAACTCTTTTTGGTATTTTTTCGGGGTATGTCCTATGGCATCCATTTGCGAATAAGCTGAAGCAGAAATCCCGCCAGGAAATCTTTTTGAAGCGGATTATCATAGAAGGAGTCCTTTCCATCCAGGAAGGGCAGTCCAGCATGGTGATCCGCGACAAACTAGCCTCCTATCTGCCTGCCGGGCAGAGGGAGCAGCTTGACCAGCAGGAATTTGCGGGAGAATTGGAGAATGCCTAGAAAAAAGAAAAAGCATCACAGCGATCATATGGATGAATCCTGGCTCATTCCATATGCGGACTTACTAACGCTTCTGCTCGCCCTTTTCATTGTTCTTTTTGCTTCAAGTTCGATC
This sequence comes from Bacillus marinisedimentorum, assembly GCF_001644195.2. Classification (NCBI taxonomy): domain Bacteria; kingdom Bacillati; phylum Bacillota; class Bacilli; order Caryophanales; family Bacillaceae; genus Bacillus; species Bacillus marinisedimentorum. The sequence continues at coordinate 3,374 of NZ_LWBL02000002.1, forward strand.
GACGCCGACAAGTATCAGCGTATCGTCCAGGCGTTCGACAGTGCTTTTAATGGTTCTACCGGTATACTTGACGAACAGGCTCCCGCCCAGTTGGACAACGAAAATGACGGCTCTGTGCCGCTTGCGCTTGATGAGGAAAAAGAAAATGAGATTACGGATGAAGAACTTGCGGAAAAGCAGGCTGAAAGGGAAATGGAAGCATTGATGGCGCTTCAGAAAAAGATGGATAAATATATCGGCAGAAACAACCTTGAAGTGAATTTTAAAACAGAGCTCTCGGATGAAGGATTGCTGATAACAATCCAGGATGTCGCCCTGTTTGACTCCGGCAGTGCCGCTGTTAAGCCGGAAGCGCAGCAGCTTGCATCAGACATGTCTCATCTCCTGGTGACAAATCCGCCGCGCAATATTGTCATTAGCGGCCACACTGATAATGTTCCTATCCATAATGCCCGCTTTGAATCAAACTGGCATTTAAGTGTTATGCGAGCTGTCAACTTCATGAAAATTCTGCTCGAAAATGACCAATTAGATCCCCAGAAATTCAGTGCAAAGGGATTTGGCGAACACAAGCCTGTATCTGGAAATGATAATGCTGAAGGCCGGCAAAATAACAGGCGTGTAGAAGTGCTTATCCTCCCAAACCTTCTGACTGAAAATGCCGGCAGCTGATCAAGCAAGACAGTCCGCATTCGAAAACGAGTATGAAATCGCAGAGATTTCATACTCGTTTTTTTTATTTCAATGTAATGCCTCTCCCTTGCAGGTTGTCCTTATTCTGTCAAAGGCCAGCGCTGGAATGCTGGTTTTTATCCAAACCGGCTTTGTAAATAAGAAAAAAGCGGGACATCTAATCAACTCCCAGCATAAAGTGCAATTTTTCGAACAGCCTGTTAACCCGATTTATTCCGTTAAAGGTTGCTCTGGTAGAATAACCCAAATAAAAAAACGAGCCTGAGCCATAGTCAGGTGTTGCTTGCGGTGTCTGTTTCATTTCGAATTCGGATCTTATTTGTCCTGTTATCTTAGGTTTTCTTGATCATAGTTGAACTGCTTTCCTTAAGGCGGCCGGCATTCTGCTTGCTTTGTGCAATGGAGTTATCTAGACTATGGAAGTAGAAGGTGAATATGAGTAAGGGGGATGGAGATGGCAAACAAAGTAATGGTCATCATTTCGACAGGAGAAAAAGAAAAAGCACTTACAGGGATTCTATACGCAGCGAATGCGCTCAAAAACAACTGGCTGGACGATGTCCAGGTGTTTTTTTTCGGACCGTTTGAAAAACTCGTCACAGAAGATGAAGAAGTACAGGAAAAAGTGGCAAAGCTGGCCGAATATAACAAGCCGACGGCCTGCCGCTTCTTATCTGAGAAGAGCGGAGTGACCGAACAGCTTGAAGGTCTGGGCTATGACGTCGAGTATGTCGGTTCAATGGTTTCTGAAGCCATCAAAGACGGTTACGTCCCGATGGTATTTTAACGCCGCTGTTATTCAGCGGTTTTTTATTGCCATATAGGAAAGTGGGAGTATTTCGACGCAGCGGCTAATTTTAAAAATATAGATACGGGCAACTACGCCTCTGTCTTCGCCTAAAGGCTCGCCAATCTGCAAGTTTTCTTTATCTGCTGATCGGCTGTGCAGTATTCAAGATGTGGACAGATCTGGAATAAGAAATCAAACGTAAGTGAGGGAGCAGGATGACGAGTATTTGTTTTGTGAGACACGGGGAAACCGATTGGAATAAAGAACGCCGGCTGCAGGGCCAGGAAGACATCCCCCTGAACGAAACAGGGCGGGAACAGGCACTGCGCACCGCACAATTGCTGAGCGAAGGAAAATGGGATGCGGTGCTGGCAAGTCCGCTGTCACGCGCAAGGGAAACAGCAGAAATCATAAGAACAAGATTGAACATCGTTGATTACGGTGTGGTAAGCCATTTTCAGGAAAGGGATTTCGGAAGCATTTCTGGTGAGCTGTTTGCTGACGTGGAGGAACTGTACAAAGCTGAAACGGCTCCCGGCATGGAACGGCTTGAGGATATGATGGTGCGGCTTGAGGCGGGGCTTGCGGAAGTGAAAAAAAATTTCGCGGGTAAGCGTGTTATCGTCGTATCACACGGTGTGGCGATCAGAGTGCTCCTCTCCCATCTGTTCAAAGAAGAAGTTCACCCGGAGGTTAAACTGCACAATGCCTGTGTCAGCCATCTTTCATTCAATGATGGCCGCTGGGTGCTTGGTGAATGGAATATCGCTGATCATCTCAGCGACACAACAATGCGGACATAAAAACAGGCGGCAAGCTGATGGGCTTGCCGCCTGTTTTTTTGATTAATAGGAGAATCCTGATGCGCCGACAATGATGAGCAGAATGAACAGAACAACAATCAGCGCAAAGCCTTTTCCGTATCCGTAACCTCCGCCATATCCGCCGCGGTATCCACAGCCGTAGTAACCCACTAAATTCCACCCCCTTAAAAGATGGTCAATACTAAGGTATGCAACTGCATCTGCCGGTGAATAAGGCAGATGTCCAATTTTAACGAAATATTGACAAGTCACGATGAAAACAACTGTTACCATGAAAGTCACATTTTTATATTTTGGTACTATCTGTTAAACAAATCATTTGTTAAAATCATTAAAGACAGACGAAGGAGAGATCATCATGAAATCCATTAAAAATATAGCCGGCATCGGAATTTCAGCCTTGCTCCTGCTCTCCGGCTGTGCCGGGGATAACGTTTCAGAGAAGCGGGATTCGACAGCCGGACAAATTAAAGAAATCCTGCAGGAAGAAGACCAGACCGCACAGAATTCCGGCAATGAACCGGATGATGATAAAGAACGTTTTTCTGAGGGCGGCGAAAATGCCGGCCAAACGGACGGATCCGATGAGGGGACAACGGATGGCGGAACCAGTCTGCCGGATAAACATAAAAATGTCGTTAAGGAAGTTAACGGGAGGGCAATTATTATGAATCCGGGCAACATCCTGAGCGTCGTCAACAAATCACAGGGCTTGCCGGAGGATTATACCCCGGGAGAGCTCGTCATCCCGGATGTACCGTTCCCATTTGAAGGGGATATACCAAAAAAGTATATGCGGAAGGAAGCAGCTGCCGCACTTGAGGAAATGTTCCAGGAAGCTTCACGTGATGGGGTCCATTTGATGGCAATCTCAGGGTACCGCACATATGAACGCCAGAAAGAGCTCTTTGTACGAAAGGCAGCCGAGGTAGGAGAGGAAGCTGCGAATGAAGTTGTCGCATATCCAGGCGAAAGTGAACACCAGACAGGTTTGACGATGGATGTGAGCAGCGCATCTTTCGGGTACAGACTGGACAGAGAATTCGGTGATACCGCGGGCGGGAAATGGGTAGCCAAGCATGCACACCGATTCGGGTTCATTGTCAGGTATCCGGAAGGAAAAGAAGAGATAACAGGTTATCAGTACGAACCATGGCATCTTCGGTATGTAGGCAAAGACGCTGCAGCTGAAATCAATGAACAGGACATGACACTTGAGGAATATATGGGACTGGTGCAAAAACAATAAACCGCGGATTCCGCGGTTTATTTCAATTGGCAAGCAAGTAGCGTCCAGGCCCGGGCACCGACTGCTCTATATCGAACACGCCATCTCAATCAATGGATAAAATTCATCGAATGTATGATAGAGGGATATTCTCTGCGTAAATCTGCTGAATTAGTTGGTAATGTTACTCACGTTACATTGTTCTATTGGATGCACAAACTCTTATCATCATTAAAACAAATGGAAATATCTAATTTTGAAGGTATCGTTGAAATGGACGAGACCTATTTCCTATACTCAGAAAAAGGACAAAGAAAGATAAAAGACAGAAAACCCCGCAAACGTGGCGGTTCCGCTAAGAAATGAGGCATAAGCAACGAACAAGTTTGCGTCTTAGTCGCAAGAGACCGTGAAAAGATGACTTTTTCGCAGACATTGGGAATGGGGCGATTAACAAAAGAGCAGTTAGACAAAGCTATCGGACATAAATTTTCGAATGAAAATGTTTTACACACCGATTCTTGGCGTGCCTTTAAAACATATGCCGCTGAAAAAGGAATGGATATTTATCAATTCAAGTCTGGTGGTAAGGTTCGCACAAAGGGACTATACCATATCCAGAACGTTAACAATTATCACCGAAGGCTTAAAGGATGGATACAACGTTTTAATGGAGTTGCAACTAAATACTTGAATAATTACCTTGCTTGGTTTCAGGTGTTAGAATCCATTTAACATCAAAGGAATCCTATTACTATGAATGACTTGATGGTTAAAGGGAATTTAATACAAAATATGGAAACATATGATACACTTAGGTTATCTAAATTCACGATATAAACTTTACTGCTTGTTCAACTAACGGTGCATTATGTGGAAGAAGGACTGTTTGGTAAAATACTGGGTATAATTTTTTTGTTATTTATTAAAAGGATTGAATTAAATGAACGAGATGACTTTTGAAAGTGATATTCTCTATTCGCAATTAGCAGTATTTCAGTATGGTTTAGAAAACCCCTTTAATGACTGGAACGACACTCATGTTAACCAAGGTTTTGCATGGAGAGAAGGTTCTGTATCTTTTGGAACTCTTTCTAATGATGAAGAATGCAAAATTACCGTGAGAGTTACTGATAAAAAAGAAGTGGATACCGATGCTATTAGGGCAATAGCTGTACCTTTTTATATAAGTAAGAAAGGAATTGAAGTTGGCTCTATCATGGAAACAATAGCGATTGATATAGAAGAGGAAATGTATGAGTTACTCTTTGCCGTTAAACGATTAGAAAATGGATTAGGTCATTATTCATTTTCATTCATAAAAAATACTAATCCTACGGTGAACATTATCAAAGTGGATGAAGAACTTAATCCACCATCAGTGTTGGTGATGAACGCTGAACCAGCAATATAAAAAGTTCAATAAGTGGTGGCTTTTCTTCAATAGAGAAAGGTGGTTAGTAATATTAAATGGAGATTGAGAGTATTAAAAGTAAAGAAGAACTGATTTCCTTTATTGATAATTTAAAGAATGATTTGGTGACTAATCAAACGGAGTGGGAAAACCTATCCCTTGAAGATTACTTGGAAGCAATTAAAAGTTGGGTAGAGGATACAAATTCTTTACCAAGTAATCCAAACTGGAGTACCCTTGCTGAAATTTTAATGGCAGGGAAGTTTTATGAATAACTTTCTTATTGCGTTAACGGGTGCGTTTCGTTTAACAAGCAAATATTACAAAATGGAACTTCCGCAAATTAGGAAGTTCCATTTTTATAAGCAATATCAACATTGAACTTTAACAGAGCCTTTTTATAAAATGAAACAAATCCACTAGGTCTCCATCCCAAAAGGGGGTCTCTGTGACACTGCAAATGAGAAAACAGCCGGTTTTTGGCCACTGGCTTGTTTAACTCGGAGGAGGTCATGCGAAATTGAATGCCAGGGGAAACAGGCTGTGCTGATTTTTGGAGCTTACTTTGATGCATACGTTTATAAGCGGGCACCTTGCCCTCTTAAGACCCGGCATTTATTAATACACCAAATTAAGGCGAACTGGAGGGGTACTATGTCTGAATTGATAAACGAAATCCTTGCAGCTCAGGGGCTTTCGACAGAAGTGATTACGTTCGAACCTGTTAGCGGCGGGGATATCAACAAGGCTTTTTATATCGTGACAGCCGATGGTCCGTATTTCATTAAAATGAATGATGGAGTGGACCGTGACTTTTTTGAAAAGGAAAGCACAGGCCTTAAACTCATCCGTCAAGCGGATGCCATTAACGCCCCGGAACCGATCGGTTTCGGAGCGATTGGAAATGGGACCTCTTATCTGATCATGGAATGGATTGAAGGGAGTCCGGGAGGTTCAGATGACAGCAGCCTTGGCCGCCGGCTGGCAGGCCTTCATAAAACGATCATGCCCTGGTACGGGCTGGACAAGGATAATTATATCGGCCTTTTACATCAGCCTAACGGGAGATGGCTGGACTGGTGCGATTATTACCGGCAACAGCGGATCGGACACCAGATGCAGATTGCTGAAAAAAACGGAAAGTTGCCGCTGAAACGGAGAAAGAAAATGGAACGTCTGCTGGACAGGCTTGATGGATGGGTTCCCCGCCAGCCAGCGGGTTCTTTGCTGCACGGAGATCTATGGGGAGGAAATTGGATCGCAGGACCGGGCGGGGAGCCGTACGTGATTGATCCTGCCGTATTTTACGGGCACAGGGAAATGGACATCGCATTCAGTGAATTGTTTGGCGGATTCAGTGATGCCTTTTATCGGGAATATGATGAAACCTATCCGCTCGATTACGGCTATACCGAACGGAAACCTATCTATCAGCTTTTTTATCTGCTGGTTCATCTCAATCTGTTTGGTGAGTCATACGGTTCAGCTGTTGATCGTATCCTCAATCGGTATGCGGATATAAGTTAAACAGTTAATGAATAACTGAGGGTCCCTTACACACACTAACTGAAGAGACGTCATGTGGAGGTGGAGTGTAATGGGAAAAAAAGAACGGAACCGGCTTCAGGAAAAGAAAAATAATCATTTGCCGCCCGATGCTGAAATCGCCAAGGAAATTGCTCATGGAAAGGAAAAGAACCCTGATAGGCGGAAAAAGCATCCAAAATCAAAATAAGGAAAGATAAAAAACGGCCAAGCGGCCGTTTTTTTACCGTTTTTGTTTAGTTTATACGGGTAGGAAAAAAATAAACTGCAGTGACAAGATGAAAGGAGTGTTCATGATGGCTGATGACAAAGAAGAAAAATATGCCCCTGGCATGGATGATGAAAACGAACTGAACGAGGAAGCGACAAAAAAGGAGAAACGTAAGGGAGAATATACGAAGGTCACTAAGCTTTCGTATGATGAGGCAGATCCATCATGAAGAACAGGGCAGGCACAAGCGGCGCCTGCCTTTTGATGTTTCCCTGCTAACGGTTAAATGCTGTTGTTCATGATCTTTTCTCTTTTGATGAAGTGTTGGGATGGCTGCGTGTCCGGCGTGACGGATTTGTCTCGTTGGCATGCTGGACTGCCTGCTGCAGCTTTTTGCTCATTTTTTTATCTTCAGTCATTACAAAGCCCTCCTTTTGAATTGTTTTGCCTATTAGGTTGTATAAGGTTGAGCCGGGTTATTCGTACGCTGGCTTCCTTTATGTTTGTTTTAAAGCGGTGTTTTATTCAGGAAAAGCGGGAAAAGGAAGACGAGATAGAATCAATACTATTATAATGGGAACAAAAAAGGAGGAGCGGCCATTGTCTCTATTTTCATCTGAAGCATTTAAAGGAAATCATATCTTGGTGACAGGTGCCACCGGAGGGATAGGTTCAGCGGCGGCAAAAATTCTTGCCGGGGCAGGGGCGGACTTGACTTTGACTGGACGGAATGAAAAGAAACTCGATATACTGGCAGCTGAACTTCACCGTAAACATGAAGGACAACAAATAATAGCTGTATCAGGGGATTTGACGAAAACGCATGACCGTGAGCAAATACTGCGGCAGGCGTCTGAAAGAATAGGCCCGGTATTTGGCCTGGTCAATAATGCAGGTGTATCTGGAGGGGAAACTGTCGACAAATTGTCTGAAGAAGACCTCCGCCACATCCTTGAGGTCAATTACGTCTCCACTGTCCTTTTCACACAGGCTGTTTATCGGCAAATGATGAAAAGGAAGGAGGGTTCGATTGTAAACGTGACATCCCTTTCCGGTTTGCGGGGCACTTACGGAAACAGTGCATATTCTGCATCCAAGTTCGCGATGACGGGCTTCACCCATTCCCTTGCGGTGGAAGCGGCCCGGAACGGCATCAGGGTAAATGCTGTCGCTCCCGGCTATGTGAAAACCGATATGGCGGCCGCGGCCATTCAAAGGAGAGCAAAAAGGCAAAACAAACCGTATGAAAAACTGCTGGCCGAAATTGAAGCAGGACAGCCAAGCGGCAGGATCACCGAACCGGAAGAGGTGGCAGAAACGATAGCTTTCCTGTTATCTGACAGTGCCGGAAACATTGTCGGCGAGACGGTGAAGGTCTCAGGCGGAAGCGTATTATGATCTGGAAAGGATGGGATGTATGCTTATAAAACAATCATTGCACACACAAAAACGGGACCAATTCATTGAAATTACGGATATTGTACGACAGGAAGTGCAGGAAAACGGAGTGAAAAATGGTATTGTCACCGTGTATTGCCCTCATACAACAGCAGGAATTACCATCAATGAGAACGCTGACCCGGATGTTGTTCACGATATGCTTATGAGGCTTGATGAAATATATCCATGGACACATGAAAAGTACCGTCATATGGAGGGGAATTCCGCTTCACATTTAAAAGCGAGCACGTTTGGCGCTTCTGCAACAATCGTCATCGAGGGAGGCGAACTATTGCTCGGGACCTGGCAGGGGGTCTATTTTTGTGAATTCGACGGACCAAGAAACCGAACATGGTTCCTGAAATTAAGCCCTGACATCCATTCATGATATAGAAGATGGCGCGCCTCCTGAAAGTTATGTATACTTTGGATTGGAAACACTACATACAGGCTGTGTTAAAAAATGAGATTCGTAATGGTATTGATTGGAACGGAAGGAGCGGACCAGGGAAGTCCCCGCAGGCGTGAAAGGCGAGGAGGCTCCCGGACGCCCTGCGGCAAAGAAGTCAAAGTGAATGCGCCGAAAGGAAGCAAGAACGGATGTTCAACATGTACCGTGTTGAAAGCGGGTGCCTGAAGTGAAAATCAACCACGTCGTTTAACAGAGCCTGCATAAAAGGGGCGAGCAGAATGAATGAAAAACAACTTGCCGGCGAAAAAGCGGCTGAGTACGTTCAGGAAGGTATGATCGTCGGATTGGGAACCGGTTCTACGGTTTACTACACGATTATGAAGCTGGGTGAACGGGTAAAAAACGGTTTGAAGATCAAGGGGGTGTCGACATCCTCGTCGACGACAAAGCTGGCCAGTGAACTAGGTATTCCAATGACCACCCTTAATGAAGCAGATCGAATCGATTTAACCATCGATGGCGCCGATGAAGTCGACAAAGAGGGCAACGGAATAAAAGGCGGCGGCGGAGCTCTCCTGTTCGAAAAAATGGTTGCGGCAGCATCCGACTCAATCATCTGGGTAGTCGGTGTCAATAAGCTTGTTGAAAAGCTGGGGGCCTTCCCGCTTCCAGTAGAAGTCATCCCATTCGGTTATAAGCAAATCCAGAAAAAGCTGTCAGCCCGGGGCATAAAAAGCGATTTGCGCCAACAAGATGGTGAAGTGTATAAGACTGACAGCGGCAATTACATTTTGGATCTTCAAATGGGCACAATCGAGAATCCAGCCGAATTGGATCAATGGCTGAACGGACTTGCTGGAGTCGTGGAGAACGGCCTGTTCAACGGCATGGTGAATAAAGTGATTGCAGGTAAAGACGGCGGCACAGAAGTGATCGAATACAGGTGAATGAGGAGGGGGATCCCCTTCTTTTGCAAGTTATAAAAATTTCACTTACCGTATGTTTGTATTAATAAATTAATGCTAAAAAATAAACAATTAGCCCAAATCCCAACTGACAGAAACAAATTAGGGCAATCATACATATTGTGAAAGTATAGTGGATTACGTTTGCAAAGGAGTTAATACACATGCCACCATTTAGAGCACCTTTTCAAGGCATGCCGGGAGGAGGGGTTCCCCGTGCTCCCATGGGCTACCAAACCAATATGGGGCAATTCCCAGGAAGGCCGGGAGGCTTCGGAGTGCCTGGGAGATTTCCCGTTCAGGGTGGGAACGTTCCGCGGGGCGGATTATTATCGAAGCTGATCGGAGGTTTAAATCAGGGAGGACAGGGAACGGCAGCTGGCTACCCGGGGAATCCTGGAATCTTTGGGGGAGTTAATCCGCAGCAGGCCGGTCAATTCGCGAACATGCTGAATAGCGGGCAGCAGGCAGCTGGCGGAGGAGGAATGCTTTCCAATCTTGTGAATGGCGCATCAGCCACTCAGGGGAGCGGCATGATGTCGATGCTGAATAATGTCCAAAATGCACTGAATATGGCTCAAACCGCAATGCCGCTCGTCCAGCAATATGGGCCAATGGTCAAAAACCTTCCAGCGTTATGGCAAATGATGAAAACCTTTAATTCATCCGAAGGAACAAGTGATGATGAAGAACTTGACAGCAGTGAGGCAACGGATGAGGAATCATTTGACTTTCTGGAGAGTGATGAAGACGACGATATATCAAATGAAAGCGACCATCAAAAGATACCAATCCAGAAAGAGAAGAAAAGTGTAAAACAGAAAGAACCGGTTAAAGAAAGAGCTTCTATTCCAAAGCTATACATTTAAAAAAAGCGGCAACTGCCGCTTTTTCTATTGGCATAGACTCCTTATATGCGGCTTTTTCGAAGACCTTGAGAAATTGAATTGACTTGACAATAGCAAGATTCGGGAATTGCGGCAAACTCCTTTTAAAGGCAACCTCCAAAAAACTGTTTATTCGTTAAATATCAAGTGGATACGGTATGATAAAGGAAAAAGACAGGGAGGTTTCATGGTGGTATTATCTGATATCCGAATAAAAGAAATGCTGAAAACAGGAGAGCTGTCCATCGACCCGATAACAGATGGACAAATCCAGCCAGCATCAGTTGATCTGAGGCTCGGGGGACACTTTATGAAAATCGATGAAAATGCCGTTACGGTCATGTCGTTGAATGAAGAAGCAAAGTATGTGGAAATGGAAACGAAAGAAATCGTCATACCGCCGCAATCCTTTTTGCTGGCGACAACAAAAGAATACATTAAGCTTCCAAATAATCTTACAGCTTTTGTGGAGGGGCGCAGCTCGATTGGCAGGATGGGCCTTTTCATCCAAAATGCCGGCTGGGTTGATCCGGGATTTGAAGGCCAGATCACTCTTGAACTCTTTAACGCCAATAGAGTGCCGATCAAATTGACAGCTGATAGAAGGGTATGCCAGCTGGTTTTTGCCGAAATGGACCAGGAGTGTGAAAACCCCTACAGAGGGAAGTACCAGGGTCAGGTGAATGCTGTCCAAAGCAGGGTCCACCAGGACGTTGACGCGCAATAAGCACGATGAATAGGGTTTAAAGGAAAGCAGCAGGTGGTAAAAATCTACGAATGAATATATGTGTTTTAACATCTTGAGGAGGCTTACCATGAAGAAATTACTGGTGCTTTTCCTGGCATTTTTGCTGGTTTTGGGCGGCATGCCGTCTACCCTTAATGCACAGCAATCCGATGCTGCCGGTGACAATACTTTATTTGAACAAATCCGCCTTTTTTGGAGTCAGTATGAACAGTCCATTACCGGACTGCTCGATGAGTTTAACAGTGAAGGCACAACCTCAATAGGCGGTGCCAGCCAGTCGGAAGAAAATACGAACGATAAGCAAACTGAAAGCTCGGTAAAAGAGTTTGAGAAGAAAGTAGTGGAGTTGACCAATAAAGAAAGGGCGGAGCGGGGCCTGGAACCGCTGGAAATTTCCGAGGAATTGACCGCTGTCGCAAGGGAGAAGTCCAAAGATATGAGGGACAACAACTATTTTGATCATACCTCTCCGACATACGGGTCGCCATTTACGATGATGTCCGAATTCGGAATCCAGTATACGGCAGCAGGAGAAAACATCGCAGCCGGCCAAAAGTCACCTGCTCAGGTTGTCGATGACTGGATGAACAGCAAAGGCCATCGCGAAAATATCTTGAACAACCAGTACACACACATCGCGATCGGATATGTTGAAGGCGGCGAATACCGCTATTATTGGACCCAGCATTTCATCCGGAAATAAAGCCGGAAAAGAAAAACGTTAATTCGTATAAAAATCAACTAACTAATCACCCGGAGGTCCAAAAGAAATCCACAAGAAAACACACATCAAACCGTCTTAATTGCATTAAGAATAACAGTCCATTTCGCGTTTGATTTGGACTGTTATTTTTAGTGGAATGACAGGGAGGTGTCTTCTTTGCCGCGGGGCGTCCGGGGAGATTCTTCGGCTCTGTGGCCAAAATCAGGTGAAAGGCCAAATATAGGAACGCAACCCAGCTTTCCATGCAAATAGCCAGAGGAATATGTATTGAAAGTGATCAGAGCTCTTGAAATAGATGGGGCAAAACTTATGCGTGACTGCTGAGTATTATAGTTGATAAAATTGTTCCTTTCCTTCTATGATGGAGAAAAAGACGGAGTCCTTCAGGTTTTTTATCCGTTTAAAATCATTGGATCGTTTTTTAAAGAAAAGGAGTGAGCAGATGGAACCTATCGCTGATCACCTCGATTACGGCCTGGATGTGATTTTTGTCGGATTCAATCCCAGTGTGAAGTCAGGTGAAACCGGTCACCATTATGCTAATCCCACAAACCGTTTCTATAAGCTTTTGCATCATGCCGGGTTGACACCTCGCCAGTATCGTCCTGAAGAAGATCAGGATCTTTTAAAGCTCGGGTATGGGTTCACGAATATTGTTGCGCGTCCGACAAAGGCTGCTGCCGACATAACAAGAGAGGAATATGCGGAAGGGCGGAAAATCCTGCAAAAAAAAATCAAGCAATATATGCCCAAAGTGGTCTGTTTCGTAGGAAAAGGTGTCTACCAGCAATACAGCAAGCGGAACAATGTGGACTGGGGAATACAGGATTCCCCCGTTGTCGAAGAGACTTGCGAATACGTGGCACCGTCTTCCAGCGGCCTTGTCAGGATGAATTTTGAAGAGATGGCGGGCATATATAAAGGTGTCAAGGAACTGATCTGAAATTATTCTGCTGCTATCAGGAATCGATCATTCGGATGACTAAAAAGTGATGAAACAGGGTATTTTCTAGTGACCGGATCCTTGATAGGCAGAAAAATGAATCTGATGTTCGAATAGTTATAGAAGCGGAAAGGGGAAGGATACATGTCAATTAAAAAAGCGATTTTTGAAGATAAGACGAATAAAGATCTTATTAAGCTTTTATTATGGATTGTAACCGCAATTGCTTTGCTGGCATCAGCTTTATTTCCCGCCGTCTTCCGTTTCACAACCGTAGCTGTACTCATTATTGGTATAACATTTATAAGCAGAAAACTTTCAGCGCTCCAGAAGATGCTGGAAGGGGAAACGGAACAGGCGGAGGAAGAAACTGAAGACGCCGATGGGGAAACAAATGATCTGATCGTTCACGAAAACCCGGAGGAAGCTGAAGCGGTACGGAAAGCGATGAAAGAAGCCGAGCTCGGCCGCACCCAAATGCTTGAAGGACTGTTTACACGGGCCAATATGTCTGAAAGTGAGAAAGAAGAATACAGGGATCAGATCTCCGAAAAAGATCAGGAAATCAGCAAGCTTCAGCTGGAAACGCAAAAGTGGAAAGAAAAAGTACAGCAGGCTATAAGCGGGACGACGAAATGGCTGAAAACATCATCGTCGGATACACTTCATTTACTCATTGAGTGCCTGGATGATGATGATATTTCGAATGCATCGCTGCAAGAATTGAATTTAAAGCTCCAGGAATCGAAGAATAACCTCAGTGATACAGAGATTACACTGTTGGAGCGAGATGGTTATGTCGATCATGAATTTAAACTGACACGGACAGGTTATAAAGAATTAAAGAAAAAGGCAGAAAGCGAAGAAGACCCTGCTGTCAAACAAGAAATGGGGTAATGAGACCCCACCGTGAGACACCTTGATACAGGTGTCTTTTTTTGTTAACGAAATTATATTTTTTTGCGTTGCGGATAAAAAGCCAGGAGTGAGTCATGCAGCTCCAGGCGCCAGCGGCTATTGCGCTGATCAAGGGCTCTCCGCATTTCTAGATGTCCGGCTGAGACCCAGGGTCTGTCGCCAACTATGAAAAAGGAGTTCCGGCGTGAAAGCCGGGCTGAACGGCGCGAAACAGTTGCTCTGGCGTGAAAGTTGGATTCTACGGCGTGAAATATGGGAGATTACGCGTGAAACAGTGATTGTGTGACGTGAAAGAAACTGAATTCCGCGCGAAAGTTCATGCGGTTGTTCGCATATGGCGTGAAAAGCCGGGGATATGGCGCGAAGGAACAGTCATCTGGTGTGAAATACGAAGAAACAGTAATAGTCTTTTTTAAAATGAGACAAATCCGGCAGGATACCGGGCATAAATGGTTAGGGTGATCCTTTATATGAGAATATAGCCCGGTTTTGGCCGTCAGCTTGCTTGAAACGGTGGAAGAACGTGCAAATTACCATGCCCGGGGTGCTCAGGCTGTGCTGGTCTGGTATCGTATTGGGATGCAGATCAGCTTCTCCCCTCCGGTAGGATCGATTTTACCGAATCGAAAAAGCACGCGGCAGAGGCACAAGAAGCAGAGGCATCGGATTGGCGATTGCTGAATGGATTGTTAGCGCACATGGGGGTAGGATAATCGTTGACAGCACAGAAGGATCGGGGAGCACATTCACTGTCACGTTTCCCCAGTCCAAAAAGGAGGAATAGGATATGAGAGTAATTGCCGCGGCAGCACTTGCGGTTTTCATGCTTTTTTTACCCGCATGGAACGCCCTTGCAGATGGGGACGACCATGAGAGTGAAGAAAATGATAAGGAAGAATGGCTTGAAGAAGCAGGGGAGCTGCTCGGAGTTGCCGGAGCGGCAGCAGGGGTCGGAGCCGCTCTTTTATTTCCATTAAAAAGAACGTCACCGTTCTTGCGGAAAAAAGTTCCATCGGCAAAGAGATGGATCAGCACCGGACTTAAACTATTGCTTAAATACCACATCATGATTGGACTCGCAGCGTTAATTCTTACAGTTCTTCACGGAGCCGGGATGTATATCAGCGAGGGGGAGCTGGGTCCCCGCGAATGGCTGGGGGCGGTTTCCATCGCCTTGATTGCCGCTGGCTCCGCTTTCGGCTTTATCCTTAATGGCAATAAGAAGCAACAGCTTATCAGAACGATTCATATGATCATTCTCGGTTCGGCGGGGCTGTTTGCAGCAATCCATATTTTGCTTGCCTAAACCAACCTATTCTGCTCTATTAACACGGTAAATAAGTTGAATAAGATAAAGGTGAGCAAAACTATTCCAAAAATGACAATTTTGTGATAAAGTAAGGTAAATTCACAAAAAGTTCGGAAAGAAGATAAGGAGGAAAATAATGATTCGCACAGCCGCTGCAAGCATCCTCGGTTTTGTCTTACTGGTTATCGAGTCGTTTATCGTCATGGAGCTCAAGGGAAACGCCACAATTGAATTCGGCAGTATGAACGGCTTCATTACAGCATGGGCGATGAATTTCTTCCTCGTCTTTGCAATGCTGACCCATTTCAAAATGTGGCTGGACAGCCGGGATGACATGGAATCCCAAATGGAGTAATCCAAAAACAGCACTGATGCAGTGCTGTTTTTTTATGCATGATTTTTCCTCCTGCCAACCATGATAAGAGTGAAGGAGGATGTATATGGCTAAACGCGAGCAATTGAATGAAGAAGCGGCAATGAAGAATAACCTGGATCCGGCAACAGCCGAAATCGCACTCCGACATGAAGGTGATCGTGCCGGTGATGAACAGGAACACAAACAGAATAATAACACACAAAAAACTGGCCGATGAGGCCAGTTTTTTTGTAATCAAAAGAACAAATGCGTCATTAACACGATGATCGGCAGCGTAATAATAGTCCGTTCAAGGAAAATGATAATCAGGTCTGTAAATGTGACCGGAAGCTTCGAACCGAGAAGCAGCCCGCCTACTTCAGACATGTATATAAGCTGTGTTACGGATAAGCTGGCAATGACAAATCTCGTAAATTCACTCTCAATCCCGCTGCCGATCACAGCCGGCAGGAACATGTCGGCAAATCCGACGAGCATTGTCTCAGCGGCAGCTGATGCTTCAGGTACGCCCATTACATTTAGAAGCGGAATGAAAGGCATGCCCAGGTAATGGAAAACCGGTGTGTATTCTGCAATAATGACCGCAATTGTGCCCAGCGCCATGACAACCGGAATGACACCCATCCACATATCGAGGACATTCTGGACACCGCCTTTGACATGCTTTTTAATCTGCATGTTGTCTTGTGCCACTTTTGCCGCTTGCAGCAATCCCCAGTTCCAGGCAGAATGACCTGCCGGTATCTCTTCCTCAATCTTTTTGCCGCTCTTTTCTTCATATCCATTATCTTTCCGGGAAAGCGGCGGGATCCGCGGCATAATAACAGCAGCCACAAAACCGGCTACCGCAATGGTCAAATAATATTGCGGGAACATATGTGCAAGATCCATATAATCGATCACAACGATGCTGAACGTAATCGAAACAACGGAAAATGTCGTACCGATTACAGCTGCTTCACGTCTTGTATAGTAACCTTCTGCATACTGTTTGTTCGTCAGCAGGACACCGATTGTGCCGTCCCCCATCCATGAAGCAAGGCAGTCGATTGACGATCTGCCCGGCAAGGTGAAGATGGGCCGCATTGCTTTTGTCAAAAGAGCACCGAATAGTTCCAGCAGGCCAAAATTCAATAACAAAGGCAAGAATAAGCCGGCAAATAAAAATACAGAAAATAAAATTGGAATTAAGTCCATCAAAAGTAATGCACCAGTTACATCCGACCAGACGATCTCAGGGCCGATTTTGAACAGGGTCATGGTGGCAAAAATCAAACCGAGAATACGGACGACCGTCCAAAAGATGTTGACATTAAACAGGCTTCTGAAAAAATGGCTTCCCATAATAAAATGAGGTTTTGCTGTTTTGGCAAGTAATGTGCCAATGACCGTCAGGCCCATTATGAATGTCATGATATAAGGAAGGGATGTTCCTAATAAAGACCCGATCCATCCAGCCAGCATGGCGACTGGTATCGTGATTTCATCCTCTTTGCTGATTGGCGTCATAAACAGGAAAATCCCGATAAGTGACGGAAGAAGGAAAGCTAATAAACCTCTTAATGTTAGTTTTTTGCTGGAGCTTGACGACGATCCTTTTGCTGTATCTACCACTTTATTCACCTCTTATTAATTGATCTTACCAGCACCTTGTTATTTACCCGTGTAACAAGATGTATGAAACACATGAATAAAAAATCAAAAAAATGTATATTTAATCAACACCAGCTAAATATATCATACGTCCAACCTGCCGTAAACAAAGAATTTTATATAAAAATAATTCAAAAAATTAATTCGAATAACGGACGGTCTTTATGCTGGACACGTACCGTCATATTTTCTTGTGCCGTGCAACAGGACCTTAACAATGGAAGGAATAGGGGATTGAAGACAGGGAAGCGGCATGCAAACGGGTTTTTGCGTTTATATCCTCGTAAAAAAGTGAATAAAAGGTGAAAGAAGAAAAACCGAGATAAAAACTATTGACGAACCTGTATGTACAACTTACAATAGGAGTTGTAAAAAGTTCTTGTATAGACAAGTTTATGAAAACGGTTTAGACAAGAATTTATTACGTTTTGATTACATTAATTACTTGTATATACAAAGTTTTGTCTTGCCGTTTGAAAATGAAAACGGTTAAAAAGGTCAGTACAACTAGAATGATGGAGGTCATGGAAATGAGCGTAACAAAAGAATCTGTCGAACAGATTATTGACGCGGTCGGCGGCCAGGAAAACATTTCTGCTGCGACACACTGTGTGACTCGGCTTCGGCTCGTCCTAGTGGATGATAACAAGGTGGATGCCGAAAAACTCGAAAACATTGATATTGTAAAAGGGTCATTTAAAACAAACGGACAATTTCAGGTCATTATCGGACAAGGACTTGTCGATAAAGCTTACAAAATCCTTGTTGAATTGACGGGAATTGGAGAAGCATCAAAGCAGGATATCAAAGATCAAGCTTCAAGCAAAATGAATCCGCTTCAGCGGGCCATTAAAATTCTGGCTGATATTTTCATTCCGATTTTGCCCGCAATCGTTACAGCCGGTTTGCTGATGGGGATCAACAACATCCTTACAGGTTCAGGGATTTTTTACGAAGATCAGGCTTTTATTGATGTCCATACCCAGTTTGCTGATTTTGCCAATATCATTAACTTGATTGCGAATACCGCGTTCGTCTTCCTGCCAGGTTTGATCGGATGGTCTGCTGTCAAGAGATTCGGCGGAAGCCCGCTTCTCGGTATCGTTCTTGGACTTATGCTTGTGCACCCGGATTTGCTGAACGCATGGGGTTATGCGCAGGCGAAAGAAGCAGGAGAAATTCCTTACTGGAATCTGTTCGGCCTTGATGTAGCGAAAGTCGGTTATCAAGGTCAGGTCTTGCCGGTTCTGTTTGCTTCTTATATTCTTGCTGTAGTTGAAAAGTTTCTGACAAAGCGTGTGCCTGATGCATTCCAACTGTTGATTGTGGCACCAGTTACATTGCTTGTTACCGGGTTTGCAGCATTTATCGTTATCGGTCCTGTCACATTTGCAATTGGTAATGCGATTACATCCGCATTTGTCGGCCTGTTCGATCAATTTGCGGCATTGGGCGGACTGCTGTATGGTGCGATTTATTCACCGCTTGTCATTACCGGAATGCACCATACCTTCCTTGCAGTTGACCTTCAGCTGATTTCCAATATCGGCGGCACATTCTTGTGGCCGATCGTGGCACTTTCAAATATCGCCCAGGGATCTGCTGCATTAGCGATGATGGTCCTTGCAAAAGATGAAAAGCTTAAAGGTCTATCTATGACATCTGCCATATCTGCATATCTCGGCATTACAGAACCGGCGATGTTCGGTGTGAACCTGCGCTTTAAATATCCGTTCATTGCTGCGATGACCGGTGCGGCGCTTGCAGGTGCGTATATTACAGTAAGTGACGTCATTGCACCATCAATTGGTGTCGGCGGACTTCCGGCCTTCCTTTCCATTGTTCCGCAGTCATGGGTTCCGTTTTTCATAGGCATGGGGATCGCAGTCGCAGTGCCGTTTGCCTTAACGATTGTGTTCCATAAATTTAAAGGGACAGAACGCGCAGGTGCGAAGAAAAAATCTTCAGTTAAGACATCTGAAGCTGTTAATTAATGATCGATACGCTGCCGATTCCGGCAGCGTATTTACCTTTTTGCTATACTATTGGCTTATACGTTTTGTCCGGTGTGCTAGTCTCTGCTATGCTCAGCATCACTTTACAGCTGGATATTCGAGGAGCCGCTTCAGTTTAATCCATTGTATAAGAATCCAGTGGGACCGGTTAGGTGTAGATGCAGCGCAGGGTTAGCGGCAAACAGAGTCACTTGCATTCATGTGGAAATACAGAAAGCGAGTGCCTTTAGGGGAAATTAAAAGGAGCTTTCATACTCCAACCTTTAAAAAAGGATGTGTAAACATATGTCGCAATGGTGGAAAAAAAGCGTAGTTTATCAAATTTATCCGCGCAGCTTCATGGATTCAAACGGGGACGGAATCGGTGATTTGCAAGGCATCATTTCCAAAGTTGATTATTTGAAAACACTCGGAATAGATGTCGTCTGGCTGTCGCCGGTTTATGAATCGCCGAATGATGATAATGGGTATGACATCAGTGATTACCGGAAAGTCATGGATAATTTCGGGACGATGGAAGACTGGGATCAATTGCTTGAAGAACTTCATAAGAGGGATATTAAGCTGGTAATGGACCTGGTGGTGAATCATACATCTGATGAACATGCCTGGTTCGTGGAATCCCGAAAATCGAAAGAGAACCCTTATCGTGACTATTACATCTGGAGGCCGGGGAATAACGGCGCAGAACCGAATAACTGGGAATCATCTTTCAGTGGATCCGCATGGCAGCATGATCCGGAAACGGATGAATATTACCTTCACCTTTTTTCGAAAAAGCAGCCGGATCTTAACTGGGAAAACGAGGAGGTCCGCAGTGAAATCTACGACATGATGAAATGGTGGCTCGATAAAGGAATTGACGGATTCCGAATGGATGTCATCAATTTCATCTCAAAACACCCGGATCTGCCGGATGCAGAAGTGATGCCGGGACAAAGCTATGGAACAGGAAAAAATTATTTCCGCAACGGTCCGAAGATCCATGACTACCTCCAGGAAATGAACAGGGAAGTGCTAAGCAAGTATGACATTATGACAGTCGGAGAGATGCCGGGTGTAAAACCAGATATGGCAAAATTGTATACAGGTGAACAACGCAATGAACTGAATATGGTTTTCCAGTTCGAACACATGGGGGTCGATTCAGGGCCGAACGGCAAATGGGATGTACTTCCCCCTGATGTTTTGAAATTGAAAAAAATAATGGCCAAGTGGCAATATGAACTCGAGGAAGACGGCTGGAACAGCCTTTATTTTTCCAACCATGACCAGCCGCGCTCCGTTTC
Organism: Bacillus marinisedimentorum; assembly: GCF_001644195.2. Classification (NCBI taxonomy): domain Bacteria; kingdom Bacillati; phylum Bacillota; class Bacilli; order Caryophanales; family Bacillaceae; genus Bacillus; species Bacillus marinisedimentorum. The sequence goes on from NZ_LWBL02000002.1 coordinate 23,758, forward strand.
GCGGTTTGGGAATGACCAGTCTTACAGGGTTGAATCAGCCAAGATGCTCGCCACTGTCCTCCATATGATGAAAGGGACCCCTTATATTTATCAGGGTGAAGAACTCGGCATGACGAATGTCGCCTTTTCTTCTCTGGAGGAATACCGTGATATCGAGACGCTCAATATGTATAAGGAAAAACGTGAAGAAGGCATAGCCCATGATGAACTAATGAAACGGATTCATCAGAACAGCCGCGATAACGCCCGCACCCCCATGCAGTGGAACAGCAGCGAACATGCAGGGTTCACAACAGGTACACCATGGATTAAAGTGAATCCAAACTTTAATGAAATCAATGCGGAAAGCCAGGTGGAGGATCCTGATTCCATATTCAACTACTATCGTGAGCTGATCGAGCTCAGGAAAACTCATGATGTCATCATAGATGGGACATTCGATTTGCTCGCTGAAGATGACGAACAGGTTTTTGCGTATACAAGGACACATGATGAACAGCAGCTTCTCGTTATATGCAATTTTACCAGTGAGACACCGGCATTCAACTTGCCGGAAGGTTTCAGTGGAGCTCAACTCCTCCTCGCCAACTATGAAGACAGCCGGGAACAAGAGCAAACCATAAAGCTAAGGCCATATGAAGCCCGCATATATCTTGCTTAACCAGGAAAAGGGCGCTCCAAAGCGCCCTTTTAGGTTATGTAATAGATAAGAAGCAGGTGGATGAGAGTCAAGCTTGGCTATCGTCATAAGCGGTGGTCCCCTCCGGAAGGAAAAACCCCCTTCCTGCGGGTACGCCCGCTTATGCGTACGCCGCTGAGCA
>NZ_LWBL02000003.1 GCF_001644195.2 Bacillus marinisedimentorum
AGGGCTCTCCGCATTTCAGTATTGCAAGCGGTTGCAGGGGTTGGTATACTTTAGGTAGATGAATAGGAAAGGGATGAATGTTTGAGCAATGAAGTACTAATTCTGTCTAGAAACTTTTTTCAATTTGAAACGAAAAAAGCATTTCAGATAGGATTAGTCTGTCCTTTTCAGGGACAGCAATTGCTCATAGAGGAAAAGAATGGTTCAGCATGCTCTTTTGGAACTGAATTAAGTTCAACAGGATGTGCTGCACTTTTTTACTTTATCCCTTTATGGACACGGTCCTCTCTGGAATGTATCAGGGAGGTTTTTTTATGCTTATCATGCAGGCCAAACACATCAACTATACAATTGGCGACAGGAACCTGCTGAATGTCGCGGAACTATCTGTCTTTCACGGTGAAAAAATCGGTCTTGTCGGCAGAAACGGGGCAGGAAAGACTACCCTGCTGAATATTCTATCAGGCAGTGAGGAAGCAGAGGGGGTTCATCTCGGCACATTCGGAAAGCTCGCATATGTAGAGCAGCTTTCTAATGGCAGTGAAATGGAAGAATGGGAAAAATTGAGCGGCGGAGAGAGAACAAAAGCAAAAATCCAGGAAGCTATAGGTGAAAAACCGGATCTCCTCCTTCTGGATGAACCGGCAAATAACCTTGATTGGAAAGCGATAGAAGAGCTTGAAGAAATGGTGAAAAAGTTTGACGGGGCTGTAATCATTGTTTCGCATGACAGGTCTCTGCTTGATTCCCTCTGTACGAAAATTTGGGAAGTGGAAAACGGCAGTTTGCGTACGTACAAAGGGAATTATTCCAGTTACAGAGCACAAAAAGAGCTTGAGCGAAAAGAACAGGAGTCCCGGTATGCAAAATATGTCCGGGAAAAGAAAAACCTGACGGAAATCCAGAAAAACAAAGAGCAGCAAGCCAAAGGGATGGATAAACCGCCATCACGGATGGGGAGATCGGAATGGACCTTGTATAAAAATAAAGCGGCGGGGAAGCGGAAGAAAATTGAACGGGTATCAAAAACACTGCAGGCACGGATTGAGCGTCTGGAAGAAAACAAGCCTGAACAGCCAGTTGACCTGGATGAGATGAAACTCGAAATGGAATTGGCCACTCCGGTTAACAGAAAAAACATTATAGAAGGGAAAGACCTGGTGAAAATGATTGGGAGCCGTATTTTATATACGATCCCTTCATTTAAATTAAGGACCGGTTCAAAAACAGCACTGATCGGTGACAACGGATCAGGTAAAACTACTTTTTTTGATCAGATATGTAAACAAGAAGGACTCGACATAGCGGATGCTGTGAAAATTGGCTATTTCCAGCAGGAGATAGAAAAACTGCCCCGGGAGCTGACGATACTCGAGGCTGTTAAAAAAACCAGCATTCATCCTGAACATATCGTAAGAACGATTCTTGCCAGACTGAGGTTTTTCCGGGAAGATGTCCATAAGAAAATAGAAGTGCTGAGCGGCGGGGAACGGTCAAAAGTTGCAATCGCAAGGCTGGCGGCCGGTGATTTTAACCTGTTGCTGCTCGATGAACCGACAAACCACCTTGATGCCGATGCGATTGAAGCACTTGAAGAACTGCTGATTCAATATCCAGGTACAGTTTTTTATATCTCCCATGACCGCTATTTCATTGAAAAGACAGCAACAAACCTGTATTTTCTTCAACAGGGTGAACTGACCGGTTTTGCAGGAGGCCTGAAGGAATGGAAACAAACGCAGCAAAGACGCCCGGCGGTTTCTTATGATGAACAGGAATATTTAAGGCTCGACAATAAAAAAGCAGAGCTGATCAGCAAGCTGAGCATGCCTGAACCCGGCGTTGACATAATCGCGCTCGAAGAACAGTATACCGAGGTTGTTAAGAAATTGAACAAATTAAAAGATGCCAAATAATGATTCCTCTGCCGTAATGGCAGGGGTTTTTGATTTGCTGAAATGAAATCAAGGATTGAACTGGTGCCGGCTGAGAATTTTATTCAAGAAAGCGGCTGTTTTGGTTACACTACACACAAGACATCCCTGATGCACTTTAGTTTACATAGGAACCGAAAGGGTATTACCATATTGATGAGCGTTAATTTGTTCACAAATCTTTCATTTTTAAGAAGCATTCGGCATATACAACCAACTTGATAGGAGGGAAATGCAAATGAGCCCCAACAGGAGCCGCACCAATCAGATATGGGAGCAATTTTTCGGCCCGAATCTTGGCTACGCGTATGAACTGTATGAGTCTTTCCAGGAAGATTCCGACTCAGTCGATCCGTCAGTAAAATCTTTTTTTGAAAAATGGGGACCACCCCCGTATGAAACAGAATATGAAACAAAGACAGTAAGTGAAGGCAATAAGGCACCCGCTGCAGCTGACTTGCATAAAGTGGCATCTGCAATGAAACTGATTGAAAACATCCGGACACACGGCCATCAGGCTGCGGATGTATACCCGCTTGGTGATGACAGAATAAACAACGAAACAGCCCACCTTACACCGGAACGATACGGCCTTAGTGAGGATGATTTGAAAGCGCTCCCGGCTGATGTTATCTGGGAACACGCCACACCTTCCACTAAAAACGGCCTCGAAGCGGTCAATAAACTTAAAGAGCTATATACACGGTCAATCGCTTTTCAATTCAGCCATGTCTATGATGAAGAAGAACGTGAATGGCTGAAGGAAATGGTTGAAAAAGAGAATACATATCCGGTTTTGACAGACGAGGATAAAAAGGAACTGCTTTTCAGGCTTCAGGAAGTGGAAGGGTTTGAGCAATTCCTGCATAAGACGTTTGTTGGACAGAAACGATTTTCAATTGAGGGCCTTGATATGCTTGTTCCCGTCCTCGATGGATTTGTGAAGAGCGGTTGTGAAGACGGAATTGAAAACATCATGATCGGAATGGCACACCGCGGCCGTCTAAATGTACTTGCCCATGTGCTTGGAAAGCCGTATGAATTGATACTATCCGAATTCAGAGAATCACCAAACAAAGATCTTGTACCATCGGAGGGGTCGACCGGCATTAATTATGGCTGGACAGGGGACGTGAAATACCATCTAGGTGCCAAACGGCAGATAAAAGATGGAGAGGCTGATGATACGGTCCAGACAAAAGTAATACTTGCAAACAATCCAAGCCACCTGGAATTCGTTAATCCTGTAGTGAACGGTTTTGCAAGGGCCGCTCAAGATGACCGGACACAAACGGGGTATCCTGCTCAGCACCTGAATAAAGCAGTCAGCATCCTCATTCATGGCGATGCAGCCTTTGCCGGTGAAGGCATTGTTGCGGAAACCTTGAATATGAGCCGCCTTCAAGGATACGAAACAGGCGGGACCATTCATATTATCGCCAATAACCTGATCGGTTTTACGACAGAGCGTTCCGAAGCGCGTTCAACAAGCTATGCGAGCGATCTGGCGAAAGGATATGAAATTCCGATCATCCGGGTCAATGCCGATGATCCGGAAGCATGCATGGCCGCCGTTCATCTTGCCCATGAATACCGGAACCTTTTCAAAAAAGATATCTTAATTGACCTTGTCGGCTACAGGAAGTATGGCCATAATGAGATGGATGATCCTTCTGTGACGCAGCCTGAAATGTATGACCGGGTGAAAAACCATTCTTCTGTTGCGACCCTTTACGGTGAAAAGCTCACAGGCGATGGAACCGTACCAAAGGATGAAATTGAAAAGCAATCAAAGGATTTTTTCCAAAAACTATCGGATATTTATGAAAACCTGGAACCAACAGATGAGGAAAAAGCATTGCAAAACAAGGTGCCTGAATCGGTAGCTGAAGGAATCCCGGCGATAAAAACAGCCGTTCCTATGGAACGTCTGGAAAACCTGAATGCCGCCATGCTCGATTTTCCCGAAGGCTTCAATGTGTATCCTAAATTAAAGCGGATTTTAAAACGAAGGGAAAATGCCCTGGGAGACGGGAACAAAGTTGATTGGGCCCATGCAGAAGCACTGGCATTCGGCAGTATCATCAGCGAGGGCAAACCAATCCGGATCACCGGCCAGGACAGTGAAAGAGGTACGTTTGCCCATCGTCATCTTGTTTTGCATGACTATAAAACAAACGAAACCTATTCGCCGCTGCATGTCATTCCACAGGCGGATGCTTCCTTTGCCATTCATAACAGCCCGCTTTCCGAAGCAGGCGTTCTCGGTTTTGAATACGGGTACAGCGTCCAGGCGCAGGAAGCTCTGGTCCTGTGGGAAGCCCAGTATGGCGACTTCGTTAATGCCGCCCAGGTCATTATTGACCAGTTCATATCTGCAGGAAGGGCCAAATGGGGACAAAAATCAAGCCTTGTCATGCTCCTGCCGCATGGTTATGAAGGACAGGGGCCTGAGCATTCAAGTGCCAGACCGGAAAGATTCCTTACGCTTGCTGCTGAAAACAACTGGACAGTCGCCAACTTAACATCAGCTGCCCAGTATTTCCATATTTTACGGAGGCAGGCAGCCATTACGGAAAAGGATGAAGCGCGTCCGCTTATTATCATGACGCCCAAAAGCTTGCTGAGAAACCCGTATACTGCCTCAGAAGCCCGTGAATTAACGGATGGGGAGTTCCGATACGTCCTGGAACAGGAAGAAACGGGCCATTCTGCCGAAAAAGTGGAGCGCCTTGTGCTCGGCACCGGCAAGGTCATGGTCGATATCGCTGATCATATTGACAAAAGCGACAGTGACTTTGACTCTATCCATGTTGTACGAGTTGAACAAATTTATCCTTTCCCTAAAAAGGAAATCGCTGAAATCATAAGCCGGTTCCCTAATCTGAAGGAAGTTGCATGGGTTCAGGAAGAACCGAAAAACATGGGTTCATGGCATTTTGTCGATTCAAGGCTCGCCCGGCTGGCGCCTGAAGGGGCGGAACTGCTATATATCGGAAGGCCAAACCGGTCAAGTCCGGCTGTCGGTGAACCGAAAATCCATAAACAAGAGCAGGAGAACATCATTTCACAGGCACTAAAAGAAATGTAAGGGAGGAATGGAACGTGGTTGACATTAAAGTACCAGAATTAGCAGAATCCGTTACAGAAGGAACAATTGTCGACTGGCTTAAAAAAGAAGGTGAAGCCGTCAGTAAAGGGGAGCCGCTTGTTGAAATCGAAACGGATAAAATCAATCTGGAAATCAACAGCGACTATACCGGAATCCTGAAAGAGTTTTTAAAACAGCCTGGAGATACGATCGAGGTGGGCGAAGTCATTGCCCGTCTTGATGAAAATGCAGATGCCTCCGAAGCGCAGGCCGAAGAGCCGTCTCAAAAGGAAGAGAAACAGGAAGCCCCTGAGCAGAAACAGGAAAAACAGCCGGAACCGGCTCCTGCTAAAGCTGAAAAAGAAGAAACACAGCAGAAAGATGATGAAAACGAACCGATCGCTTCCCCGGCTGCACGTAAAAAGGCACGCGAACTCGGCATCGATTTACGGACGGTGAAAACACGCGATCCACTCGGCCGCATCCGCCCTGAAGATGTACAGGCAGCAGCTTCAGAACCGGAAAAACCTGCCCGCAAACAGCCGGAACCAGCAGGCAGCGGTGATCAAGAAGAATCCGGTAAACCGGTCGAACGCCAAAAAATGTCGCGCCGCCGCCAGACCATCGCCAAACGGCTGATGGAAGCCCAGCAAAACTCAGCAATGCTGACAACATTCAACGAAATTGACATGTCAGCAGTCATGGAGTTGAGAAAACGGAGGAAACAATCCTTCCTGGATAAACACGATGTCAGACTCGGCTTCATGTCTTTCTTCACGAAAGCGGTCGTCGGCGCGTTGAAACAATTCCCGCTCCTGAACGCTGAAATCCAGGACGATGAAATCCTGATTAAGAAATTTTACGATATTGGCATTGCCGTTGCTGCAAAGGAAGGGCTTGTCGTACCGGTTATCCGCGATGCAGACCGCAAATCGTTCGCCGAAATTGAACGTGATATCGGAGAGCTCGCTGAAAAAGCGCAGTCCAATAAGCTCAGCCTTTCCGAACTTCAAGGCGGCTCCTTCTCGATCACCAACGGAGGCGTGTTCGGATCCCTGTTCTCGACACCAATTTTGAATACACCACAAGTTGGGATTCTCGGTATGCATACGATCCAGAAACGGCCGGTTGTCGTCAATGATGAAACAGACGAAGTCGAAGTCAGGCCGATGATGTATATAGCCCTGTCCTATGACCACCGTATTGTTGATGGAAGTGAAGCGGTTCAGTTCCTCGGTGCAATCAAGGCGATGATTGAAGATCCGGAAAACCTTTTGCTTGAAGGATAATGCTGTAGGAGCCCTGTCGTGGAGGCAGGGCTTTTTTTCTGTTATTTTTTCAGAAAAGGATCCTCTATCACTTGTAATGGAGAAAAACTGAAAAGGTACTGCGAAGGGGATGATCAATGGAACGAGTATTGCAAGCTCTGGAGCACAGCGGACACGCTGCCAGAAAAGATATGCTCCATAGGCTGGGGGGATGGAAAGTACAAAAGGTGAAGAGTTCATGCAGCTATATGCCCTGGCATGCTGTCACTGCATGTTTCTGACAGAAGGGATGAACGGTGAACAGGTCGCCTGCAATGGAAAGCGAGAAATTGCCGGAGAGGAGAGTGCAGGGTATTTGTGAGGGTAGGAGCAGTATGGGTGGAAGTAAATCAGAATAATAAAGGTAAGGGCGTCTCTGGCATTTTCAGGACGGGGAGTTTGTTTATTTACATAAAGAACAGATCACAAACAAAATAATGAATCAGGTTTTTTTATAAATTTTGCTAAATTAATTACACCTTCTCTTTATTTATGTGACTGTAGATAACTGAAGAGTAAAATTAGATGGGAAGGAGGAGATCTTGTGATTGTGAAACCTCGAAATGAGCCCGATGAGTTGTTGCGCTTAAGATACCTGGATAAAAGAGCGCATTTAACTCCCAGGGAGCAAAAATATTTGTTAAATCTTGAAAAAGGCCTTGAAGGAGAAGAGCAATTTGACAGGTGGGCACAAGAAGTAACAGAGTGTTTGATTTTAAATGACCTGGTACTGGAACTGAACAACACTGTTGCTCAAATAGATTCACTATTTATATTAAACAATACAATTTTTCTTTTTGAAGTTAAAAACTATGAAGGTGATTTTTATATTCAAGAGGATAGATGGTACACGATATCTAACTCGGAAATCAAGAATCCTATCCATCAACTGAAAAGGGCCGAATCCCTTCTTAAACTGATTCTTCACGAATTGGGTTACACCTTCTCCCTCAAGAGCTACATCATCTTCATAAATCCGAACTTCCATCTTTATCAGGCCCCACTTAATCTCCCAGTAATTTTTCCTGGACAGCTTAAACGCACCATCATAGAATTCAATGAGAAATCAAAGAAAACTACTATAAAACATACAAAATTATCGGAGAAGTTATTGTCCTTGCATTTGAAAAGTCCAACTTATAAGCAGATATCAGACTATAGCGATAAAACAATAGCAACTGGATTGATGTGTATGTCCTGCAATGCTTTCTTTACACAAAAAGATGTATCCAGAAAATTTATAAAATGCAGCGTTTGTGGCAGAAAAGAAAAGTTAGACAAGGCTATTTTAAGGACGGTGAGGGAATTTGAAGTTCTGTTTCCTGACTGTAAATTAACTACTAAAACGATCCATGAATGGTGTGGAACTATCACTTCAACCAGGCCTATACGGCGAGTTCTGAATTCTAACTATAAAATGATTAGACAGAGTAATGGTACCTTTTATGTATAGGGTGTGTAGTACGGCGTCCTGTTTCCCGTGCCTATAACCAGAGTGAAGCTAACAATATAGGCACGGGATCCTGTTTCCCGTGCCTATAATCAGGTTGAAGCTAACAATATAGGCATGGGATCCTGTTTCCCGTGCCTATAACCAGAGTGAAGCTAACAATATAGGCACGGAATCTTGTTTCCCGTGCCTATAATCAGGGTGAAGCTAACAATATAGGCATGGGATCCTGTTTCCCGTGCCTATAATCAGGATGAAGCTAACAATATAGGCATGGGATCCTGTTTCCCGTGCCTATAATCAGGATGAAGCTAACAATATAGGCATGGGATCCTGTTTCCCGTGCCTATAATCAGGGTGAAGCTAACAATATAGGCACGCACCGCGTTTCCCGTGCCTATTCACAGATTGAAACTAACAATATAGGCACTAACACGCGTTCTCCGTCCCTATAACCAGCGTAAAGTCAACATTACAGTCATTTAAACCACCACCAACCCCATCCTCAGGGTATTACAACACCCATCCCAACCGAAAAAACCCCGCCACAACCCGGCGGGGCCAAACAAACACTCCAAAACCTAACTCATCTGCGCATACCTTGCCCGAACATCCGGATCCTCCAGATACTCATCATAAGTCATTTCCTTATCAATCAGCCCATCAGGAGTCAGTTCGATGATCCTGTTGGCAATTGTCTGGATGAACTGGTGATCGTGGGATGAAAAGATGAGCGAGCCTTTAAATTTCTCAAGGCCGTTATTCAACGCTGTGATTGATTCGAGATCAAGGTGGTTCGTCGGTTCATCAAACATCAGGACATTTGCATTGCTCAGCATCATTTTTGACAGCATGCAGCGGACTTTTTCGCCGCCTGAAAGGACGCTTGCTTTTTTCAGAGCTTCTTCGCCGGAAAACAGCATTCTGCCGAGGAAGCCGCGCAGGAATGTCTCGCTGTCGTCTTCCGGTGAGAATTGGCGGAGCCAGTCCACAAGAGTCATGTCATTGCCTTCAAAGTAGGATGAATTGTCTTTTGGGAAATACGCCTGGGAAGTGGTGATGCCCCATTTGTAAGTCCCTTCATCCGGTTCCATTTCGCCGGCGAGAATTTTAAAGAGTGTCGTTTTGGCAATTTCATTGCTGCCGACGAGCGCGATTTTATCGTCTTTGTTCATGATGAAGCTTACGTTATTCAACACTTTTTCACCGTTCACCGTTTTGCTGAGGCCTTCGACGCGGAGCAGGTCGTTGCCGATTTCCCGTTCCGGTTTGAAGGCGATATACGGGTAGCGTCGGGATGACGGCTGGATGTCATCGAGCGTGATTTTTTCAAGCAGCTTTTTCCGGGATGTCGCCTGTTTCGATTTTGAGGCATTCGCACTGAACCTTGCGACGAAGGCTTGCAGTTCCTTGATCTTTTCTTCTTTTTTCTTATTTTGTTCCTGGGCCATTTTCAATGCAAGCTGGCTTGATTCATACCAGAAGTCGTAGTTTCCAACGTAGATTTGAATTTTGCCGAAGTCAAGGTCTGCGATATGGGTACATACCTTATTTAAGAAATGGCGGTCATGGGAAACAACGATGACGGTGTTTTCGAAGTTGATCAGGAATTCTTCCAGCCACTGGATTGCCTGGATGTCGAGATGGTTTGTCGGCTCATCAAGCAGGAGCACATCAGGGTTGCCGAATAAAGCCTGGGCAAGAAGGACCTTGACTTTTTCAGCGCCTGTCAATTCAGCCATCTTTTTTGTATGAAGTTTTTCCCCGATTCCAAGTCCCTTGAGGAGTACCGCCGCATCTGACTCAGCTTCCCAGCCATTCAACTCGGCGAATTCGCCTTCAAGTTCGGCTGCCTTCATCCCGTCTGCTTCTGAGAAGTCAGCTTTCATGTAAATTTCGTTTTTTTCCTGCATGATCTTGAAAAGGCGCTCGTGGCCCATGATAACGACTTTAATGACTTCTTCATCCTCGTATTCGAAGTGGTTCTGTTTCAGGACGGCAAGACGTTCGCCGGGCGAAAGATGGACGTCGCCGGCCTGCGGTTCGATTTCACCTGAAAGGATTTTCAAAAAAGTCGACTTGCCGGCGCCGTTCGCACCGATAAGTCCATAACAGTTACCAGGGGTGAATTTTATATTTACATCTTCAAACAGCTTGCGGTCACCATATCGCAAGCTGACGTTTTGTGCCATTAACATATGTTTAGCATCCTCCAATTTAAGCAATCTGATTGAAATTATAACATTATTTCAGAGAAAGGGCGAGAAAACGGCCGAATTCCAGCCGATTTTTGACATTTTCACTTCAATGAGTTAAAGTATATATAATATGATTGTTTCGTTTTAATATGAAATACCTGTTATAATTGCCCGATTGAAGAATAGGCTGTATAATTGAAGCTCTTATATACGAGTTTTATATGGCAGCATGGCGAGGGCGGCAGAGAAGCCCGGCGCATCCGCAGGAATTCAGGCGGACGGACTGGCTTTTTCATCCGATTTCACAGGAGGAATGCAAATGGCATTTAACAAGCGTCAGGAAGAAGAAATTAAGATGGAAGAAGTTAAAATATGGGAGTGCACCTCCGATGATTGCAACATCTGGCTCCGCGACAATTTCAAAAGTGAAGAAACACCGGTTTGCCCTGTTTGCAACAGTAAGATGGAATCGACAATAAAAGAACTGAGAGTCATTCATAACTCCAGTTCAAAATGGTAATGAATTCAATAATATAGTGAAGTTAGAACGCCGCAGGACAGTCTGCGGCGTTTTTGCATGGATCCAGCCCTGCAGGAAGGTAGGCAAATTCACCATTCTGGACTGATGCACATAGGATATGAGGAGATGACAGCTGAAAGGGGAGGAAGTATTCGTGGGATACGTTTACCATCCAGGTGCTTACGGGTATTATGCCTATCCACCTTACCGGAACGAGCCGGTAAGCGCTTATGCCAGGATTAAAGGCGGCCCGCTTGCTGAAGGATTAGAGGGGTATGTCCTTTTTACTGAAAGTCCAAATGGAACAGAGGTCGCTGTTGAAGTGACGGGCCTTCCTGAATACAAGCCTGGAACAGAAACCAGCGCACCGGTCGGGCCGCACGGGTTCCATATTCATGAAAAAGGATCTTGTAAAATTGGTGACCCGGCTGATCCGTTCCAGGCAGCAGGCGGCCACTGGAACCCCGATAACCAGCCGCACGGCAATCATACCGGTGACTTTCCGGTTCTGTTTTCAAACAACGGGTATGCGCGAATGGCATTTTTCACGAACAAATTCAGGGTGAGGGATATTATCGGCAAAGCGGTAATTATCCACCAGAGTCCTGATGACTACCGGTCACAGCCTGCAGGTGATGCCGGAAAACGGCTGGCATGCGGTGCAATACAACCAATGCAATAGCAGACGTCTGCAAAAACTCGCTGGATCAGCGAGTTTTTCGTTTAACAATAGTGAGCGGGGCAACAATATATATACAATGTCATTTAAAAATGATAGATTAAAATTTAGCGGAAATTTTTTCATATAGACAGGAGGAACATGATGGACGCCAATCAGTTGGAAGCAGGCACAGTTGTTTCATTAAAAGTGGAGCGTGAGGCGCCTTATGGATATTTTTTGACGAACGGGGAGGAGGATGTGCTTCTGCATGAATCCCAGATGGAAGAAGAGCTTGAGCTGGGGGATGAGGTAGAGGTCTTCCTTTACCAGGACAAGCAGTATCGTCTTTCTGCGACGATGACACTTCCTGCAGTCAGGCAGGGAGTTTACGGGTGGGCTGATGTTGTGGAAGTGAAGCCGCGCCTTGGTGCATTTGTCGATATCGGTATCAGCAAAGATATCCTCGTTTCGCTTGATGACCTGCCGGCGATAATGGAACTCTGGCCAGAACCGGAAGACCGTCTGTTTGTGACCCTTAAAACTGATAAAAAAGGAAGGCTATTCGCCGCACCGGCGACTGAAGGCGTGATCGAGGACATGATTGTACCGGCTGGTGAAGAACTGTACAATAAAAATATTTTGGGAAGAGTGTACAGGCTGCTGAAAGTCGGGAGTTTCCTCATCACAGAGGAGGGATACCGCTGCTTTGTTCATGAAACAGAGCGTGAACAGGAGCCGAGGCTTGGCCAGCTTGTTGAAGTCCGGGTCATTGAGGTGAAGGAAGACGGGACACTCAATGCCTCCATGCTTCCGCGGAAGCAGGATAAAATGGGGAATGATGCGGAGGCTATTTTAGCCTATATGGAAACACGGAACGGGGCTATGCCCTACTGGGATAAAAGTTATCCTGAGGATATCAAGGAACGGTTCGGAATGAGCAAGGCGGCATTTAAGCGCGCGCTGGGAAAACTGATGAAAGAAGATATGGTTTATCAGGAAGAAGGCTGGACGTACAGGAAGAAAGAGTAAACAAAAGCCCGGGACTCCCCGGGCTTTCGTGCGTATTGCGAAACTAAACAGAACCCGGATTATTGCCGGATGACAGCGGCTGTTTCCTTTTCACATTAATAAGTACGACGGAGAGGATTATGCTTAGAATCCCGATGATCTGCCAACTGCCGAGCCTGTCCCCGAAGACGAATACCCCAATAAGAACGGCAATAGCCGGTTCCACAGCTGTAAGAATGGACGCTTTGCTCGCTTCTACTTTCCCCAGGCCGTATGTATAAAAAATGTAAGCGAGAACGGTGGGGATTAATCCGAGTCCTGCTACGTAAAAGAGTACATGGGGGTCGAGCAACAGCGTTTTTTGGTCTTCCAGGCCGCTTGTGAACAGCAATGCCATGGATGCCAGAATAAAGGTATAAAGGGTGATTGTGTAAGAAGAGTACGATCTGCTCAGCACTTTGCCGAAAATGCTGTACAGAGCATAAAAAAATCCGGAAGCGAGCCCGATCCAAAACCCCGCGGCTGATATCGAAAAATCCAGGGCGGGAAATACACCGACAGTGCTTGCACATCCGAACAGCGTCAACAGCAGTGCCGCTGTTTTTATGGGACTCAGGGGCTCTTTGAAAAACATTCTGGCCATGATTGTAACAAAGGCAGGGCCGGTATATAAGAGGGCAGCAGCGAGCGATAGTGAAATTTCTCCAATCGCTGTAAAGTATGCCCAGTTGAAAAGGACGATGCTTACGATTCCTGTCCCGAAAAAGTAAGGGAGATCGATAAGTTTTATTTTTAAAAGGGCAGGGTTCTTAGCCCCGATATAAATGAGCAGTAAAAGCGATGCTGATACCGCCCGCAGTGCCACGGCCTGGAGAGGAGAAAAGCCGAACTCGTAAAGGGCATCGATGAATAAGCCGATGATGCCCCATAAAGCCGCTCCCAGAACGATCAACAGGTAAGCCGCTCGCTGATTCATTTGTAATCACTCCTATAAACCATATACAAAAAAATATCAATAAATATTTTCGTGAAAATGTGAAAAATTTATGACTTTCCCGCCGGCCGACTATCTATTATAATTATAGTGTAAACGTCTGTACACTGGAGAGGAAGAGAAAACTTATATGGAAATAGTTACGTTGTCATATAATCCGGTATTGATAATGGTCGCAGTATTGTTATCAATTATAGCGGTATATACAGCGCTCGATTTGTTCACGCTTTTGAAAAGTTCTGAGAGGAATAAACGATTTCTGTTTTTAGGCGGAACTTTTTCGATGGGAATCGGAATCTGGATTTTGCATTTTATCGGAATGCTTTCAGCCGAATACAAGGGCGGAGTCAAGTATGAGTTTACGATAACTGTCCTGTCGATGATTATCGGCATCTTTTTCAGCGGTGCGGCCTTCATGATGATCACCGGCAAAAGAATGAGGCTGTCCAACCTCGTTTCAGGGACATTCTTTTTAACCATGGCTGTCATGTCGATCCATATGCTCGGCATGTATTCCATCAATCTTGAAATACAGTATAACTGGCTGTTGATGGCATTTGCATTAATAGTCACTTTCGGATTGTTTTTATTTTCACTATGGGTCTTGTTTTATTCGAACATAGCTTCAAAGTCTAATAGACTCTGGGTGAAGCCGCTCAGTGCCCTCCTCATGACGGGGGCTGTCGTTCAGGGGCATTTTCTTTTCATGCGTGCGGCCACGTTTTTACGCCCTGAAAATCTGGTTACGCAGCAGCTTCATTCCCAGGAATCGATCATCATTTATCTTGTCGTTTTCGTCGGTATCCTCATCGTTGCCGGCTTGCTTGGATCCAGCGCGATACTGAACAGCCGTTTGGCCGAAAGTGATACCGACCTTGAGGATATTAAGTCGGCTCTTGATGTTTCCGCGATTGTCGCAATCACAAATCCACAGGGTGCAATCACGTATGTGAATGACAAGTTTTGTGAAATCTCGAAATATGAAGAGCATGAACTGATCGGGCAGGATCATTCCATCTTGAATTCAGGTTACCATTCCAAAGAATTTTTTAAAGATTTGTGGAAAACGATCGGGCAGGGTGAGATCTGGAAAGGTGAAATCCGGAATAAAGCGAAAGATGGTTCACATTACTGGGTTGATACAACGATTGTTCCTTTCCTTAATAAAAAAGGAAGGCCATATCAATATGTTGCCATCCGGAATGATATCACCCAGCGCAAATTCGCTGAAGAGAGTGTCCGCAATACGTTAAAAGATATAAAGGATATAAAGTTTGCTCTTGATCAGTCATCGATTATCGCCTTCACGGATGAAAAAGGAATCATAACGAACGTGAATGATAAGTTCTGTGAAATCTCGAGATACAGCCGTGATGAGTTGATCGGCGAAGATCACCGCATTCTCAATTCGGGGTATCACAGCAAAGAGTTTTTCCAAGAGCTTTGGAGAACGATCGGGCATGGTGAAGTATGGAAGGGCGACATCCGGAATAAAGCGAAAGATGGTTCATATTATTGGGTTCATACGACAATCATTCCGTTTCTTAATGATAGTGGGAAACCGTATCAATACCTGGCAATCCGCACTGACATAACGGACCAGAAGAAGCAGGAAGAACTGCTGCACAGGCAGGATAAGCTTGCCGCTGTCGGCCAGCTGGCTGCCGGGGTGGCCCATGAAATCCGGAATCCGCTCACTTCGATGAGAGGCTACGCTGAGTTCCTCCAGATGGAAGAGATGAACGCAGAAAAACGTGAATTCCTCAATATCATTTTGGAGGAAATCGAACGAGTCAATGATATTGTTGAAGAATTCATGGTTATGGCCAAACCGAAAGCAAGCACACTGAAGAACCGTAACATCGTTCCAATATTAAAAAGTGTAGTTTCTTTGATGAGATTTGAAGCGAGAAAGAAAAATGTGAAGCTTCATTTCAATTTCGAGGACGAAATCATCCAGGTTGAATGTGATGAGAACCGCCTTAAGCAAGTCTTTGTCAATCTCGTCAAAAATGGGATCGAAGCTATGCCTGGCGGAGGCGAAATTTTCGTCAAAATCGCGGTCAAAGAAGAGGATGTTGAAATTTCGATACAGGATACAGGCGTCGGTATTCCTCCCGAGAAGCTAAAAAAAATCGGGGAGCCGTTCTTCACGACAAAGGAAAGCGGAAACGGCCTTGGCCTGATGGTCAGCTTCAAAATTATCGAAAGCCATAACGGAAAGGTTTATGTTGAAAGTGAACTGAATAAGGGCACTACATTCAACATTGTGCTGCCTAAAACGAAAAAACCGGCCTAACAACAAGCCTGGCATCAGCCAGGCTTGTTGTTTTTCTTTTTGGGCCTGTTAAGAGTAAACGGAGCAAGCATCCCCATTAATAAAAACCAAGCTTTTGTTAAAAATAAGATAACAGCCGGGATTGTTTGTGAGGTTCCGTTTGAAACAAATTGCTGATGACTGGATGTTTACGATAGGTTATTTTATGGATAATACATATATAATTATTGGTTGCGGACAGACGGCAGACAATCGGATTCTTTCCGGTTTCCAGATAGCTTCTCGTCATCGCGGCTGGATAAAATTGTGAACAGGTCAGGAGAGGATGACAGGATGAATAAATCGATCGTTACAGCTCTGGCAGCAATTGGACTTGCCCAGTTCATAAAAGTTCCGATCCAGAGGGCGAAAAGAGGAGAATGGGATTGGAAAACGGCTTTTGAATCAGGCGGTATGCCCAGTTCCCATTCAGCGGGTGTCACATCTCTGGCCACCTATATCGCACTGAAGCGGGGTGTGCCGACAATAGATTTTGCGTTATCAACGGTTTTTGGCTTGATTGTCATGTATGATGCACAGGGAATCAGAAGACAGACGGGTGAAATCACATTGAAAGTGAACGAGCTCGATGAAGAAGTGGAAAAACTGCAGGGTGAACACAATCCTGTGATGCATCAAATAAAGGAAGAACGTCTGAAAGAGATGCTCGGCCATCAGCCGGAAGAGGTTTTGGGCGGGGCGTTATTCGGAATGATTATCGGTGCTACAGGCTACTCGCTCAGCAAAAATAAAAACTGATAAAAACGTCAGGCAGATTGTGAAAGTGCGCGAGGGGGAAGGACGTTGCGTTTTGGAAGCCATGTAAGTATACAAAAAGGGTACTATCATGCTGCATTGACAGCATACAAGATGGATGCCGGGGCATTTCAATACTTTCCTAAAAACCCCCGCAGCTTGAAAGTAAAGGATTTTGACCGGCAAGATGCTTTAAGGTGCTCGGAATTCTCCAGGGAACACGGACTGCAATCGATCGCACATACCCCTTATCCCGTAAGCTTGATTCCAGCACCCGAAAAAGAAAATGAGATAATGTCCTCCATATTAAATGACCTTGAGATCGCAGAAGCATGCGGGTCACTGGGGATTGTTGCCCACTTTGGTGCTTATCGGGATCCTGATCCCCTCGAAGCTTATAAAAGGATGATTGCGTTTTTGGATGATATACTTGCCGAATGGGAAGGAAATGCACTTTTACTGATAGAAAATAACGCGGGTAAAAGCGGTGCAATCGGGACGACAATGGAAGAACACGTACAAATCCGGAAGCTGTGTGATTTTTCAGAAAAAATAGGCTTTTGCCTGGATACTTGCCATGCCTTCGCCAGTGGGATTTGGACAGGCGATAATTGGGGGGATGTTGAACAAACGGGGCTTGAACTCGATTATTTTCAACACCTTAAGGCGATCCACCTGAATAACTCCGTTTATGCTTCAGGATCTATGAAGGACCGGCACGCAAACATCTTTTCCGGACAATTGACATCACGGCAGTTTGAAGAGCTGCTCTGTTCACCTTATTTACAGGAACTGCCGATGATATTAGAAACACCTACATCTGCAGACTATTCCCACAAACAGGAGATTATCGATCTCAGGAACCTGGTTAGTAAGCACTGTTAGGGGAAGCTGCATCAGTGAAATACGAAATGATCGCCTGTATAATAAATAGAGTGTAGAGGGGGGCGAGATCGTGGATTATATTGTTTCACAATCATACCTTCAAAGGCGGCGTGAAATAAAGTGGAACCAGCAGCAAACGGTGGAAACTCATCACCAGCTGGAACTTTACCAGGACAGAATCGAAACTGCTGCGGGCCAGTTTTATATTCATGATGTATTCGATGTGTCCTGCCGGTTCATTACAGAAGGTTTCGGATTTCTTTATCTGCATACAAACCGGGGCGTTTTTCCATATCAAGTGGAGTCCTACCCCGGTGAATTTATTGATGCTTATAAACGTTTGAAATGACTCTAAATCCGTCATATGGCAGGTTATTTATTTGGTGACGAGAGGGTACACACCGTTTTCATTGTGTTCATCAAGAGCATAAAGGATGCCGGATTTCAGCTTATATACTTTCCCGTCTTTCACCGTCTCAATTTCGCCGTTCCCCTCGATGCAGTATACCGCTTCACGATGGTTCTGGTACCATATATGTGTTTTTGTACCCGCCTTAATGTTCGTATCGTTCACCGAAAACCCCATTCCATCTTTATTGAAAAGGATCCTTCTGCTTATCCATGTGCCCCCGTCCACTTTATTTTCAGTGCCGACTTCATCTGTGTTCAAATCGATATCCTTCATTCAATGACCCCTGTTTTATATAGAAGTTAACTTGAATAAGTACACCAATATGTAGAAGAACCCTAAAACAATGCGTTCTATTACATGAAGTAACAGAAGCTTTTAAAAATACAGAATCTGCTTTATCATCCTGCAGGTAAGCCTAAAACAATGCCTGGACATAAGATTGAATGAAAAAAGCCGTGCCCTTCATATCGGCACGGCTTTTCATCCTGGCTAAATTTTGATATCGACTTCGCCTTTTTTACGAAGCTTATCTACAAGCTTTGTTGTTTGTTCATCCTGTTTCTGCTGGACGAGCTGCGTTTTCAAAGAGTCTTTCACTTCTTCGAAAGGAGGCAAATCTTCCTGTTGACTGGCTTGCTCGTCATAAACCTTCTTCGCTTCTTCGTCAGTCACTGTCACTTCTTCAGTATTTTCACTGATGTACTTCTGAATTTTCATTTCATCAGCGACCTGCTTCTTTAGTTCCTTTTCTGTCATGTCGTACTTTTCAAGCGTCTTCTCATAATTGTCGCCAAGGTTTGCCTTGATATCTTCCATTGATTGATTTACTTTCTTTTCATCCGCTTCAATGCCAGCCTCATTTGCGGCTTGGATAAGCAGCGTGGAATCGACCAGCTGATTCAGTGCCTGTTTTTCCACTTGCTTGAACATGTCGCTGTTTTCCTTTTTATCGAGCTCGATGCCCTGCTGCTCATAGGCGAGGGCTACTTGTTCGACACGGCCGTCAAGTTCTTCTTGTTTTATCTTTTCGCCGTTTACGACGGCGACAGTAGCATCTTTATCCCGCTTAGCTGTTTCACCCTTTTCTCCTGATTGCTCCTCAGCCGTTTCGTTTTCCTTTTTCTTGGCTTCTTCATCTCCAGAGCAAGCAGTAAATACAAAAGCGGTTAAAACGCTTAGCAGTAATATTGAAATCTTACGTAACTTCAAATGTATTTCTCCCTTCAAACTTGTATGCAATTCCATCACATCATAACAGGACACGGCTTATAATACAACCTGAAACAGCCAGATGCCCGTTTGTGGAGCTGGATGGTGAGAAAGGAGACCAAATGATAATTACATCAGCTGATCCTTTTAACTTGTTAATTACGAAAATTACAGATAGGGGACATTTTACAGAAACGCGCACCTGTGACAGGAAGTGGCCTTTCGGGCTCGCAAGGCATCTGTAATTTATCCGGCGATCATCCCTTCCTTTATCAAATAATCTTCAACTTCTTTGAAATCATCCACAGCCACAAACGGAACATCCTTTTCCCGGAGGAGGCCCTGAAGCCCTTCTTTCGCAAATGTCAAATCTGTATGGACTGCTGGATGGGAATCAGGCTCGCTGTCCCCGATGAAAAAGATGGTGTCATATTCCTCTTTGAGCTTTTTGATCACAACTGATTTATCAATCCCATACCGTTCAGAATAATACCAATCATTCTCATCAATGTTAAGGTGAACGCTGTTATCATGAAAATAACCTTCGTTCGAAAAGACCTTCACATTCCTGATGCCGTATTCCTTTAAAATATGATGGATGTAATAGTCCGTTCCGGCACTTAAAATATAAAAGTCGCCTCCGTTTTCCTGGACTTTTTCTATAAATGAAGGGACATGCTCATCAATAGGCATTGCCGCGATATCCTTTTTGATTTGTTCTTCGTTCTGACCGATGGATGAAAAGACGTTCCGCAAGAAGTCAATATCCTTCATTTCACCGCTTTTCCATTTTTGAAAAAGCCCCCGGCCTTCCGGATAATACTTTTCAATGACCAGCATATAAAAATCCTTTTTTGAAATCGTGCCGTCAAAATCGGATACAAACGCCCATTTTTTCATTGCTGATTTCCTCCTCTTTTTATATGTAATCGTTCTTCGTATTCAATTACCGCTGCAGTACGCAGTGAATGCTGCCCGGATGAATACTGCCAGTATAGTGTATTTCCCAAAACAGCGATACCGTATGCGCTGTTTTAAACACAAGTCCTTTTATTGTTAATAAATTAAGGCTCTGTTAAACGCGGAAAGCAAAGAGGTGCGATTCAAGAGTAATCGTCCTTGTAAATGGGCTCTGGTCCAAATAAAGATGCGGAACCGATAGACTCGTCCTTGAAAAACAGAAAACAGATCTTCTGCTAACGCCGCTGTACATTCTGTTTCCGGCCTCACATCCAGATGAAATTAACCCGGGCATTCGTGCCAGAAAAAACAGAAGTTTTTGTACCCTGATCAATTAGTTCAGCTAAACGTTATAAAACGCCCTTTGCAGGAAAGCATATAAAAGAACAGGAATGTGGATAATAATGGAATGAAACTTAATCAACAATGGAGAAAACACTAACCATAGCAATCAAGAAAGGATGGGATTAGGCATGAGTATGGAATGGTTTGACAGAATCAGCGGGGAATTGCAGGATCATCTGGCATCCATCTGCGCGGAATATGGAGAGGAAGGGATAATGGCGATCGAAAAGGGATCCAGGCATCCGCGCATTGAGTTTTATACAGAGGTCGGTGAAGAACATGATACTTTCTGTGTCCTTCATTTTGATCCGCTTAATGAGGAGTTTTACATTGAGACATATGATATAGAGCTCGGCCTCATCTCAAGAACAATTCTAGAAGATTTGGAAGACATCATAGAAGCGGTGCATGAAAGTTTCCACATGTACGTGAATGGAGAAGGCGATTTTCTTGGTGACGAATTTGAAGGCGTGTATGAGGAAATCGATATTGAAGTTGACTGGGAAACCCCCGAAATGACAGCTTACATCGATGAAGAAGAGGAAGTTGAAATCACTTATAAGTTCGGAGTGGTATCAGAAACAGGCGACGGCATCCTCCAGCGCGTGAATCGAGTCGTTTCTGCTGATAACGAACTGATCACGGATGAATTCAACTTTGTCTTCAGCAAGGAAGAAGCAGGCACGATCATTTCATTGATCGCAAGCCATATGGATTCGATGAAGGGATTTGAAGAAAACCGCTGAATGAAAAGACCCCTCCAGTAAAGAAGGTAGTTCTGGTAATATGGAGAAAATGCAAAAAAGCAAGTGAAATAACTTACTAAACACAGAATGTTCAGCACCATTAAATAAAGTACAAGCAGCAAACAAAAAACAAATAAAGGCTGGGACAAAAGTATTTTAGTCAAAGAAAAATCCGGACTATGTTGCGAAGCTCTAAATAGAACTTGGCATTAGTCCGGAATTTTTTACTTTTTTGGCATTCTTAACATGAATTAATCATCTATAGAGTTGGGCAGTTTAGGTAAGTCCCAGCCTCACACTGGCCAATGTTTAGAGTATTGATCAGGAAACTGCTCCTCTGTTCTTCGGCTAAAGTCTCGCCAATCGGCGAGTTTTTTTACTGTTAAGGAATTTATAAGCGTTGTGGATAAAAAGCCAGGAGGGAAATCGTCCAGCTCCAGGCGCCAGCAATTATCGTCATAAGCGGGCGCCTTGCGCTTTTGTTCATCCACTCCAGGCGCCAGCGGCTATCGTCATAAGCGGTGATCCCCTCCGGGAGGAAAGAGCACCTCCCTGCGGGAACCTCCGCTTATGCGTACGCCGCTAAGCGGGCGCCTTGCGCTTTTGTTCTGTTCCTGGTTCGTTGGGAGGCTGTTTTTCACTCTCTCCATGGAAAAAACCGTATTTAATCAGCATGTCCTAAATATAATGAAGTATCAGGCTGATAAAAGAAGGCTTATTTTCAATGCCAAGGGAGAGGTGGAAATGCTGCATATTGTCGCCTGCATCAAGCAGGTACCAGATACGAAAGTCATTAAAATGAACCCGAAGACAAATACAATGGACCGGTCCAGTGCGCCTGCCATACTAAATCCTTATGATGCACATGCCGTCGAAGAAGGGGTGAGGCTGAGGGAGAAATACGGCGGCACGGTTTCCGTACTGACGATGGGACCGCCGCCGGCAGTGAAAGCGATTAAAAAGTGCATTGAAATTGGTGCGGATGAAGGATATATGATTTCTGACCGGGCATTTGCAGGAGCAGATACGCTTGCCACGAGTTATGCACTGACAAAGGCAATTGAAAAAATTAATTCTATCAGGAAAATCGACTTGATCATATGCGGAAAAATGACGATTGACGGTGACACGGGCCAGGTGGGGCCGGGGATTGCGCGAAGGCTTGATATTCCGCCGCTCACTTCGGTTAAGAAAGTGGACAAGATCGATGCCTCTGCCAAAATAATCAGTGTCCACCGAAAGATTGAAGATGGGTATGAAGTTGTTCAGTCGCCGCTGCCCTGCCTTTTGACAGTGGAAAAAGAGATCAACGACATTCCGTACTCCCCTTTTCCGAATATGCTCAAAGCAGCCCGTTATAAGCCGCATATCTGGTCTGTCAATGATCTTGGGGAGATCGACCGGAAACAGCTCGGTTTGAAAGGTTCTCCTACCATTGTGGCGAAGGTTTGGCCGCCGGAAAAGCCAAAAGGCGGAACATTTTTCGAAGGATCGGCACACGAACAGGCAGAACAGCTGGCTTCTCTTGTTCTTGAGAGAAAAGAATTGTTTTCTGACGAGGGGGGAACCTGATGGATTTACAGGATTATAAAGGAGTTCTCGTGTTCCTGGAGGCGAAAGAGGGGAGCATTGTTCCAGTATCTCTCGAGCTGTTGGGAGCCGGAAGGAAACTTGCGGAAAAACGTGGAGCGGAACTTGCCGGTGTACTGATCGGAGATGGTGTAAAGCCGCTTGCAAAAGCAGCCTTCGAATACGGTGCGGATATCGTTTACCTTTATGATGATCCGATATTTGAACATTACCGGACCGAATCATTCATGGAGGCATTACTGCATTGCAGCCGGAAGCATAAGCCGGAAATTATTTTATACGGCGCAACTTCAACCGGAAAGGACCTCGCCAGTGCGGTCGCCACTGACTTGCCGACAGGGCTGACAGCTGATACGACCCAGCTTGACGTTGAGGAAGATACGGGACTCCTGCTTGCCAGCCGGCCAGCCTTCGGGGGCAATATTATGGCTACCATTCTTTGCAAGAAATACCGGCCGCAAATGGCGACCGTGCGCCCGAAGGTCATGAAGGCCCTTGACCCCGAGCAGGGACGGACCGGAAAGTTGGTGGAAGAAACGGTTTCAATCCGGGAGGAGGAAATTCGTACAAAAGTACTTGAAATCGTACGGGAAACGACAAAGAAAGTAAGGATTGATGAAGCGGATATCATTGTTGCCGGCGGAAAGGGGCTCGGAAGCAAAGAAGGCTTTCAGATTGTCCACAAACTTGCTGAAGTACTCGACGGCGCAGTCGGGGCCAGCCGTGATGTCGTGGAGGCAGGATGGATCGGCCATCCGCACCAGGTCGGTCAAACCGGCGTGACGGTCACACCAAAAATCTACTTTGCAATTGGTATATCAGGAGCGATCCAGCACCTTGTCGGCATGCAGAACTCCGGACTGATCATTGCCATAAACAGTGACCGTGATGCACCAATTTTCCAGGCCTGCCATTATGGAATAGCTGGTGACGCTTTTGAAATCGTCCCGCTGTTAATTAAAGCATTCAAGGAAGCACTGGGCAGGAGGGAGGAAACACATGCCTGAGAAGTTTGATTGTATCGTAGTCGGAGCAGGACCTGCCGGAATTGCATGCGCATATGACCTTGCCAGCGGAGGTGCCGATGTGCTCCTCATCGAACGGGGAGAATACCCTGGTTCGAAAAATGTGATGGGCGGCGTTCTTTACCGAAAGATGATGGATGATATTGTTCCGGGGTTTTACAAGGAAGCGCCGCTCGAACGTCCTGTAACCGAACAGCGTTTCATGATGCTGGACAAAGAATCGGCGCTCACGTTTGGTTACAAAGGAATGGAATGGGCCCGGGAGCCGTATAACAATTTTACCGTTCTGAGGGCAAAGTTTGACCAGTGGTTTGCCGATAAAGCAGTCGAACAGGGAGCTGTCCTTGTCAATGAAACGGTTGTACTGGAGTGCATTGTTGAAAACGGCAAAGTAATCGGCGTCCGCACTGACCGGCCGGACGGGGAAGTGTTCGCAGATGTTGTCGTGCTGGCTGACGGCGTGAACTCACTGCTCGCAAAATCACTCGGTTTCCATCAGGAATACAGGCCCGACGAAGTTGCGCTTGCAACGATGGAAATTTTGAAACTGGATAAGAAAATAATCGAAGACCGTTTCAACCTGGAAGAAAACCAGGGAACGACGATAGAGATTTTTGGGGACGCAACCAAAGGAATACTCGGCACCGGTTTCCTTTATACAAATAAAAACACATTAAGTATCGGAGTCGGAACACTTCTATCCGGATTAATTAAACATAAAATAAGACCGTACGAATTGCTCGAATACGTCAAAAACCATCCGATGATCAGGCCATATATTCAGGGGAGTGAACCACAGGAGTACCTGGCTCATCTCATTCCGGAAGGCGGCTTTAAATCGATGGGGAAAATCGTAGGAGATGGTGTGATCGTAATCGGCGATGCTTCACAGCTTGTGAATGCCATCCACAGGGAAGGCTCGAATCTCGCCATGACATCTGGCCGATTTGCGGCAGAGACGGTACTGCTTGCTATGGAGGCCGGCGATTTTACTGAAAGGACGTTGGAATTCTACAAGTTCAAGCTTATGGATAGTTTTGTCGGCGATGACATGAAGAAATACAAGGATGCCACTCACCATTTCGATAAGTTCCCCCAGTATTTTGATCAATACATTCCAATGATGAACAGGGCGGCAAGCCAGATGTTTACTGTCGACGGTTCATCAAAATGGGAAAAACAGAAAAAAATCTGGCGGGATATGGGTTCGGCGAAAGACAAACTCAGTTTGGCCCGTGACGCATTAAGGGCCTGGAAGGTGATGAAATAATGAGTGAACAGAAAAAAGGGCAGTCCATCGAAGAAAAACAGTATCTTGTTCGCTTCAATGCCGATACAAAATCGCATCTTCGCGTTACGGATCCTGACATCTGCCTGACGAAATGCCCCGATAAAATTTGCACCATTTTTTGCCCTGCAGAAATTTATAAATGGGAAGACATTCGAATGCACATTGGATATGAAGGATGCCATGAATGTGGCAGCTGCCGCATCGGCTGCCCGCACCAGAATATCGAATGGGAATATCCGAAGGGCGGACACGGCATCATTTTCAGACTCGGGTAACATCCCCTGATCAAGACGTAAAAGTAAAGCCGGTTATAACATACTTCTTCATAGATACGGAAGGCAATAATTTGTTTTCCGAAAAATAAAACCCTTTTTGAGTTCTGTCTCAAAAAGGGTTTTATCGTTACCGTTTAAGCTGTTTTGGACTTCTCAATTTCTTCCATGGCGTGCTCTATGGATGGATAATGGAAAACATCCTGGAATTTCTGGCTCAATCCGGATTTATGGATCAAATCGCGGACAGGCCCTTTGACGCCTGCCACCATCAGCTCGATATCACCTTTTGTACAATTCTCCATCAATTCCTCCAAAGCGTGGAGTGCGACAGCATCAATTGAGTTGACGGCTGAGAAGTCCAGGACAATCCATTTCAGTTCCTGTCTTTCCTGCATTTTTGCACAAAGTTTGTCTTCAAGGAAAGACATGTTAGCGAAGTACAGGGAAGCATCAATCCTGAATATCAGTACCTGCGGATCGGTATCCGCTTCAGGGACACGCTCAATGTTCCGATAAACGTTTTCAGATTTCACATATCCCAGTTCGGCAACATGAGGGTATGCACTTCTCCAGATAAAGACAGCAAGGGAGAATCCGGCACCAATCAAGATCCCCTGTTCAATCCCGAGCAGCAATGTGCCGAGGAAGGTGATGACCCATGTCAACCCGTCGATTTTTCTGATATGGAATAAGATGCGGGCTTCCTTGAAATCAATTAATCCATATACCGCCACCATAATGATGGCAGCGAGCACCGCGTTCGGCAAAAAGTAAAAGAGCGGTGTGAAGAATAACAGGGTGAGCATGATCAACACTGCCGTTATAATGGAAGCAAGCGGTGTTTTTGCTCCTGCCTGATAGTTGACGGCAGAACGTGAAAATCCGCCTGTAACCGGATATCCCGAGAAAATGGAAGCTCCAATGTTTGCGAGGCCCAATCCGGAAAGCTCCTGGTTTGAACTGATTTTGTATTTCTCCTTTGTTGCAATCGCTTTAGCCATCGCAATGGATTCCATGAATCCGACAAACGATATGGTAAGTGCGATTGGCAGCAATGCGAGAACCGCATCAATGCTGAACATCGGCAAGCTTAGTGCAGGAAGTCCTCCGGGCACGGTTCCGACAATGCTGACACCCGCATTCTCATTAAGGTTTAATCCGAAAACGATCAGCGTACTTAAAACAACTACAACAAGCGGTCCCGGAACTTTTGGGACCATCTTTTTGATTGCGATAAGAATTATGATACTCCCCACGCCGATGGCAAAGGTCGTTGGATTGATCAAAGTTATTTTCTGAATCACTTCGAATAGAAGTTTGGCGACATTTTTGCCGGATTCAAGTTTCACCCCGAGCAAATGCTTCAGCTGGCTTAAACCAATAATGATAGCGGCCGCTGAGGTAAACCCGCTGATGACGGCATGCGATAAGAAGTTGACGATAAATCCAAGCCGAAGAACCCCCAATAACAGCTGAATGACCCCAACCATCAATGCCAGTAAAAACACAAGCGAAACGTATTCATCGGACCCAGGTTCAGCAAGAACACTGACCCCCGTGAATACAAGGAGTGAAACCATGGCAACGGGTCCGACTGCCAGCTGCCTCGAACTACCAAATAAAGCATAAATGATAAGAGGGATGGTGGATGCATAAAGACCGATTACCGGCGGAAGACCGGCAAGCATCGCGTATGCCATCCCCTGGGGAATCAGCATGATGGCGACGATCAGGCCAGCGGTGAAATCGCTCCCGAGATTGGCCCGGTCATAATCGCGGATCCATTTTGCTGCAGGTAAAAAATTGTTCATAAGTATCTCCTTTCAAAGAATATTCATGGATTAGGACTGTAAACATGCAGATAAGCAGATGAAAGTTCAGCTACCCATTTTAGGATGACCTTAAAAATCCCAGTCTATCCGGCCGAGGGTGCTTTTACTTGCATGACAAAATCCCTTTTGAATTTATTATATACTCATAGGGGTAATATTGAAAAGGATAAAGTGTTATTTGCAAAAGTTTTTCCTGATATTCCGTTTTTATTCGAATTGTGATGAGGAATTTTGGTTTTAAGCGTGCACGTTCAAAAAAACCAGGGTATTTTTCTGCTTTTCATTCATCTTAAAGGCATTTTTACCCCCCGGGGGGATAAAGATTCCTTGGATACGGAGATGAACTCCCGGACTGCGAATGGAAGATACTTATTCTTCTTCCAGACCATCGCAAGTTCCAAATTGACAGTCGGCTGATAAAACGGGATTGCTGTGATATTGGCACTGTGTATTTTTTTGCAAATTTGCGCAGGGAGTAATGCGACACCAAGCTTTCCTTCCACCATCTCGATCATGAAATCTTTTTGCGAGCTTTCGCACACAATGTTCGGATAAAAATGGTTTCTGGAACATTCCTCCATAATCCGGTCATGAAGCGAAAAGTCTTTCCGGTATAAAATGAACCTTTCCTGTTTCAACTCGCCGAATTCAACAGTCTTTTTTGATGCCAGCGTGTGGCTGTTATGGACAATGAGCATGAGCGGGTCGTTAAGAAGTTCAATGATTTCAAAACTGTCTTGCTGAACGGGAACATTGCAGACGAGACCGACATCAAGCGAGCCGTCATCAACTCCTTTTTTGATCTTGTTCGTTCCAACTTCAATGAGTGTGATATCCACTAACGGATGCGCTTCTTTAAAGCGGCTGATGAAGGTTGAAAAGAAAGCCGCTCCGATGATCGGCGGAATGCCGATTCTGACTTCACCTTTTTTCAGTTCCATAATATCCGTCAGTTCGGATGTCATGTTCTTAAATGCATCCAAGACATTTTTGGCATTCACAAGAACGGCTTTACCGGCATCTGTCAGTTCCAGCTTCCTTGATGACCGGTAAAATAATGGAACGCCAAGTTCATCTTCCAGCTGCTTGATCGCTTTGCTGATCGAGGGCTGAGTGACATGTAGACTTGCAGCTGCTTTCGTGAAGTTAAGCTGCCTGGCAACTTCGGCGAAATATTCGAGATGGCGTATTTCCATGTGATCATCCTCCTGTATTCATATCGGCCCCACTAAAGGCCTTTTGCTTTGCAAATGGAGAGAAAAGATTATAATAGGGACAGGCCTAACTATTTGAAATGTCTGAATACTTTCATTCTACCATAACTTAAACGAATAATAAGCATTCGAAATATTCATTTCAGTATAGGTTGGTTTTTTTATACAATAAAAAGTAAGAAAATTCGTTAAAAACAGAGTAAGTGCACTAGAGGCTAATCAACGTGCATTGAATAATGAAAGGGAGGAAATTTACAGATGAGCGAATACGTTAAAAAAGGAAATTTACAGGTGGATTCTGTTCTTTTTGAATTCATCGAATCAAAGGCCCTTCCGGGTAGCGGCGTTGACAGCAGTCAATTCTGGGCCGACTTTGAAACACTTATCAACGACCTGAAGCCTGAAAATAAAGCATTGCTTGAGAAGCGTGATGAAATCCAGCAAAAGCTTGATGAATGGTACCGAAACAATCCGAACGATTACGACTTCGGTAAATACAAAGCGTTTTTGGAAGATATCGGTTATCTGGAAGAAGAAACAGCTGATTTCAAGGTATCGACAAAAGGGGTCGATGACGAAATTGCAGTACAGGCGGGACCGCAGCTTGTTGTGCCGGTCGATAATGCCCGCTATGCGCTCAACGCGGCAAATGCACGCTGGGGAAGCCTTTATGACGCACTTTATGGAACTGATGCAATCAGTGAAGAAGACGGCGCGGAAGTTGGTTCCAGCTATAATCCAATCCGGGGCGAAAAAGTCATTGCGTTTGCGAAAAATTTCCTGGATGAGAAGGCGCCGCTTGCCGAAGGATCTCATAAAGACGCGGAAAAATATGCTGTGGCTGACGGAAAACTTTTTGTTACGCTTGAAGGCGGCAAAACGGCCGGATTGAAATACGAATCCCAATTTGCCGGTTACCAGGGCGATGAAGAAAGCCCGCAGGCAGTATTGCTGCACAACAATGGACTCCATTTCGAAATACAGATCGATCCAAACTCACCAATCGGCAAAACCGATAAAGCCGGCGTAAAAGATGTGTTAATGGAAGCCGCAACTTCAACCATTATGGACTGCGAAGATTCGGTTGCAGCAGTTGATGCTGAAGACAAGACACTCGTATACTCCAACTTGCTTGGATTATTCAAAGGCGATCTTTCTGTCACGTTTTCAAAAGGCCTTCAGGAAGTGAAGCGTTCTCTGAATCCTGACAGGGAATATAAAGCGCCTGCCGGGGAAGAAGTGAAGCTGAAAGGCCGCTCACTCATGTTTGTCCGCAACGTCGGCCATTTGATGACAACAGATGCGATTCTGGATAAGAACGGCGAAGAAGTTCCGGAAGGCATTATGGACGGAGTCGTCACAGCGCTCGTTGCCAAGCATGACCTGTTGAAAGACGATAACTTCAAAAACTCGCTTAAAGGTTCCATTTATATCGTAAAGCCAAAGATGCACGGTTCAAAAGAGGTCGCATTTGCCAATAAGCTGTTCAACCGGATTGAAGATATGCTCGGCCTTGAGCGCCATACAATCAAAATCGGTGTCATGGACGAGGAAAGACGGACGACTTTGAACTTAAAGAATGCAATCCGCGAGGTGAAAGACCGGATCGTCTTCATCAATACAGGATTCCTTGACCGGACAGGTGATGAAATCCACACTTCCATGGAAGCGGGACCGATGATCCGCAAAAACAGCATGAAATCTTCAACTTGGCTTCAGGCATATGAACAGTCAAATGTCCGTGTAGGGCTTAAAGCAGGCCTCCAGGGCCATGCCCAGATCGGTAAAGGAATGTGGGCTATGCCTGATTTGATGAGTGCTATGCTGGAGCAAAAAGGCGGCCAGCTTAAAGCAGGCGCGAATACTGCATGGGTGCCATCGCCGACTGCAGCGACACTTCACGCCCTTCATTACCATGATATCAATGTGACAGTCGCACAAAATGAACTGAAAGCGGAAAAAGGCAGCTTGCGTGATGAGATTCTGCAGGTTCCGCTTGAAGAGAATCCGAATTGGAGCGCAGATGAAATTCAGGAAGAACTGGACAACAACGCACAGGGTATCCTCGGCTATGTCGTCCGCTGGGTTGAAATGGGCATCGGCTGCTCGAAAGTTCCGGATATCAACAATGTCGCTCTGATGGAAGACCGTGCTACATTGCGCATCTCCAGCCAGCATATCGCCAACTGGCTGCACCACGGGATCTGCACGGAAGAACAAGTAATGGAAACGTTAAAACGGATGGCTAAAGTGGTCGATGAACAGAATGCAGGCGATTCTGCGTACCGGCCAATGGCTGATAACTATGATGATTCAGTCGCATTCCAGGCTGCAAGTGACCTTGTCTTTAAAGGTGTTGAACAGCCGAGCGGCTATACGGAGCCGATCCTTCACAGCCGCCGCCGTGAAGCGAAGAGTAAAATTCCAGCTCAAAAATAAAGAGTAAAAGGGCCGCTTTCATTATAAGAGCGGCCCTTTTACTGTTCAGTGGCTTCCGTTCGTTTTTTTCCCGGCCAAGATGGGTAATGTATAACTGTATACGTAACCAGAAATTAAAATGTAAGGGGCAATACATGATGAAACTGACTCCAGAACAGCGCATCACTTTACACGGATTCAACAACCTCACAAAGTCTTTGAGCTTTAATATGTATGACATCTGCTATACGAAGACAAAGGAAGAACGTGAGGCGTATATAAAGTACATAGATGAGCAATACAATGCGGACAGGCTGACGAAGATTTTAAAGAACGTGACTGATATCATCGGCGCCCATGTCCTGAATGTCGCCAAACAGGACTATGTACCGGAAGGGGCCAGTGTCACCATCCTTGTATCGGAGGGACCTGTCGTGGAAGTGCCGGATGAGGCATATGAAGAAACACCCGGACCGCTTCCTGATTCTGTCGTGCTGCAGCTCGACAAAAGCCATATCACTGTCCATACGTATCCGGAATACCATCCACAGGAAGGAATCAGTACATTCAGGGCTGATATCGATGTATCAACATGCGGTGAAATTTCCCCGCTGAAAGCACTGAACTATCTGATTCATTCCTTCGATACAGACATCTTGACGATGGATTACCGGGTACGCGGATTCACGCGGGATGTCAACGGTGAGAAACTATTCATTGACCACGATATCAACTCGATCCAGAATTACATTCCCGATGAAGTGAAAAGCGATTATGATATGATCGATGTCAATGTATATCAAGAAAATATTTTCCACACGAAATGCCGTCTGAAGGACTTTGACTTGAACAACTACCTGTTCGGTTATACGAAGGATGAGCTTGAAGAAGAGGAGCAGGATAAAATAACCCAACTCCTCGAACACGAAATGGATGAAATTTTTTATGGGAAAAATATGCTGATGAACTTAGAAAATAAAGAGGGAGAGTCGGAATAAAGGACAGCGGCCCAATGACCGGGCCGCTATTTTAATGTAACGTTAAATTAAAGTATAATCACTTCAAAACCGACAGCGGAATTTCTGCTAACCTCAACCCTGTCATGCAGCATCAGCTTTCAAAACCCGTTTTCTTTCGTTTTATGATACGCTGTAACAAAGAACTGATATAAAGGGTGCCAATTATATGGATGAACAGGAAAAAGAGAAATATAAAGAGCATTTGGATGACCTTAAAGAAAATGACTCTGATTTATACGAAGAACTTGAAAATCCCGGAGACTACTTATACGGAAGAAATCCGGAAAAGGATGAAAAAAAAGATGTGACAGGCATTTTTATCAAGGCAGGAGTCCTTCTCATTGCACTGTTTATGGTACTCACCACAGCAGGGACCCTGTTGAGATATTTCAATCTCCCGTCAATCGAATTCCTGCAAAAATCAGAGCAGCTTTCCCGAAATGAACAAATCCAGCAATATAAAGAAGCGGTTGTGACCATTGAAGCGGGAGGCAGCAAAGGAACAGGCTTCAACGTAAGTGAGGATGGACTCGTCATTACGAACCACCATGTTGTTGATAACATGAAGAAGGTTGGCGTTTATTTTCCAAACGGATTTTCACAAGAGGCCACTGTGGTTAAGACTCTGCCGGAACTTGATATAGCATTTTTACAAATAGATGCCGGCAATGATCTGCCTTTTATTGAGGTATCAGAGAACAAAGCATGGGAGGAGGGTGAACCCATTACGTTCATCGGAAATCCGCTCATGCATCATCAGATTGCGAACGATGGTGTGATTATCGGCGCAATGGAAAGTTCCAACCTTGCAAAAGAAGTAATGATGCTTGATGCACCTGTTTATAAAGGCAACAGCGGCAGCCCGGTCATCAATGATGAGGGCAAGGTCGTTTCTGTAATTTATGCAACAACGATGAGAGATGTTGACGGAGAGCGGAAGAATGTCGGACTTGCCGTGCCTGCAGAACACTTTATAGATATACTGCATCGCAGGAAGTAATAGTAATAAGCTTGAGAGGATTTACTAACAGGTTCGGTTATTGGGGAGAAAACATTAAATAGCAGTCTCATCGGGGACACAATTCACATAGGAATTGGTGTCCCCCTTTTTGTCGTCATATCAATACTTTTGCAGATTTTATACTCTAATTCGCACATCAATACGCAGACAAATTGGAAACACCATTTAAATTTATGCGGAGTTGTTAAAACGTGTGCTAAAACGGTTGAGAATTGGATATGCCAATTGTATGACTAATTTTTGACAAAAGACCAATAAGAATGAAGTTCATTAAACCCAAAAATCAAAATGCAGAAAAGGTAAATTGGCTCATATCGGGACGGGCAATAAATATTTTATCTCAGTTAAATCATCCTGTAAAAAATAGGATGATTTTCGTTTTATTTTTTTAGAAATAATACCTTGCATTATAAAGTAATATATTTTATAACTGAATAAGGAGGTGGAAAAGTTGGAAATTAATAAAGAAGTTTTAAAAGGTCAC
Source organism: Bacillus marinisedimentorum (assembly GCF_001644195.2). Lineage (NCBI taxonomy): Bacteria > Bacillati > Bacillota > Bacilli > Caryophanales > Bacillaceae > Bacillus > Bacillus marinisedimentorum. The sequence goes on from NZ_LWBL02000003.1 coordinate 32,963, forward strand.
ATTGATACCATAATTTTATCGTTATTACATAAGCGGGATATGTACGGATATGAATTAGCGAAATTGGTTCGTGAAAAAAGCGAAGAACAATTTGAACTAAAAGAAGGTACGCTTTATCTATCTTTAAAACGATTGGAGAAAAATGAATGGATTGAATCCTATTGGGGAGACGAACAAGGTCCAGGCGGAAGAAGAAAATATTATAGACTTACACCATTAGGTGAAGAAGGTCTTGAAGAAAAGCGTAAGGAATGGCAATTTGTAAAGAGAATTATTGATACATTTATTGAAGGGGGAGAATAACTTTGAAACAAATTGATAAATATGTAAATTCTATTTATAAAGATGTTGCGGGAGACAAACAAGAAATAGAAGATTTAAGGCAAGAAATGCGTTCCCATTTACTTGAAGCTGTAGAAGAATTAAAGGCGAAAGGGAAAACGGAAGAAGAAGCTATCCGTATTGCAATTGAAAATTTCGGTGGCAAAAACCAAATAGTAAAGGGATTGGCTGAATTCTTCAAAGTACAGAAGAAATTTACTAATTATGTATTATCGTTTGCACTTATCTTTTTAGTGGTAGGCATTTTCTTTCTTATATCATCGATTTCAGAAGTAAAAGAACACAATGAGATGGTAAATCAACTTGAAATAGTCGAAGAAGAAAAAGAGATTATAATGAATGAAGTATTTGATAAACTTGATGCTTCCAACGACATTACCGAACAAGAAACAGAACGATTATTTGAAGTCTTTAATAATTATCAAGAAAAATTAAGTTTATTGGCTGTATTTCCTCGTAATAAACTAGAAGGATGGGTAAAAGAAAATGTGAATGTTATCGAAGAACCTAGCACTCAATTTCCGATAGAATATTCAAAAGCACTTGTCGTGATTGGAGAAAATGGAGTGGTAGAAAATAAAGAAGAAATTGTGCCAAGCAAATATGATTTGGGAACTGTAATAATGGCAAATGAAAAATGGATTGTTCAATATGAATATAAAGCCTCGTATGAATCAACAATTGAAAAGCACCATCAACTAAAACATTATGGTCCAAGCATTTGGAGTTTTTATCAGTTACCAATTTTGTTCTTTGCTTTATTTATCGCTCTTGGTATTGTTTGGCTGTTCTTAAAAAAGCAAAACAGACAGTTAAAAACTGTAATGAATTAAAGTGTAAATATAAAAATTGAAGACTAAAAATAGCAACTGACTAATTCAGTTGCTATTTTTAATGCTATTTTAGTCAAAATGTGTGTTAAAGCCAATGCGAATTGGTTTATAAATGGGAGTTTTCCCCATCAACCGAACCCGTTAAACATTTACTCAGACTTTTTTTGTTTATTTTAAAGGGAACGGATGGAAATGATTAATTTAAGCACTACCGTCTTGCATTAGATTTTCTTCCCTGTGATACGTCTATGATTAAGGAAATGTTTATCTTCTTCAATTGATCATAAACCTTGTCGGGCTGAATAGTGACAAGATAATTCTGTTTTGTGGCAAATATCGACAGCGAAAGAAATGCCGCAGAACAGCAACTAAATATATTTTCATGAAAATTGTAAAAACAGTAAAAAATTCCTCTATCAGGAAAAGGTTTTTTGAATTATACTGATCTAGATTTTATACCACACAGATGGAGGAAAAAGAATGAAGCGTTTCGTTTCGCTGCTGTTGGCTGCCGCTCTTTGCTTTGGTGTTTTGCCTGGTTCTGTATTTGCACTGGAAGTAAACGATCCGGAATTTGATCAATTTTTACAGGATATCGGCTGGGGAAAGCAAGAGTACCTGGATTACCTGGAAAGTAAAGAGTGGTTTCTGGAAGATTTCGAGACAGTTGATGAACTTGGTACTCCGTTAACCGAAAAATCGGTTCAGCAGGTCCTTGCCGATTATCAGATAAGCAGGGAAGAGTTGAATTCATTGCTTGCTGAGTACGGTGATATAGAAGCAGAACAGGACGTACTGGATGGAACGTGGATTATTTTTGAGGAAGAGTTGGACGAGTCCGTAAACTTTTATTTGAATGGACTGGAAGGCATTCTGAATGACGAAGACATAGCTGAACTGTCCGGTATTTTTGCTGAGTTTGATTTGACAGAAGATGAACTGGAAAATCTGTTCAACCATCTTCAAACTCTCAATCTGGAAGACCCTTCCCTGGAACAAGAGCTTCTGGATATCAGTGAACGCCTGATGGCTTTTGAAGAGTTTGAAACGGCAGATGAATTGTCCGCAGAACAAATTGCCGAGCTTATGGATGCATTTAATCGTTTGCTTGATATATTTGAAATGGATGCAGTGTTTTATCTGGTAAAGGATGGCCAAAAACAATCTGTTTCATTACAGACATTAATTTCTAAGGACCCTGACGGCGGATATGATCTATTGATCGTATTATATAATAAACACGGTCAGTTTCTGGCAGATATCCTTTTTACAGCTGAAATGTTCGGCTCCGACCTGATTACAGAAACCGGAAAGGATATTCAGCAGGCAGAAAAAATTGTAACAGAAACTAAGGATTCCCCTAAATCCGAGGCTCCTAAGACGGCAAAAGGAGCCAAACTGCCGAAAACGGCAGGCGGTTACTTGTTGAATGCAGCGATTGGGATCACCTTGCTGGCGGCTGGCAGTGTCGTATTCCGTAAAGTGAAGGCCGTTAAAATGTAATGAGGATGGAGAAATCCAATACAAAAGGAATCAAGAGAAGGCGACTATTTTTGCTTTCCCTTGCTATAGTGATGATCATTTCAGGAATATGGTTCACCGGAACGAATGGCTATAAGTTTTTAAAAGGGTATTTTCTTTATAAAACTGGTGTGATGTATACCGAAGATAAACCAGTGAAAAGCGAAATAGATACCGGTTCTGAAAAAGCAGCATCGCCGAGTATTCAAAATGTTCCATTATATGAGAACCGGCCCCAAAAAGGCGACCATGTAGGGGAACTGTTCATACCGAAACTGGAAGCAAGACTGCCGATTTATCACGGAACAGATGAGGACGAGCTTGAAAAGGGAGTCGGACACTTTGCTGACAGTGTTTTGCCCGGTGAGAAGGATAATTCTGTTTTATCCGGGCATCGGGATACCGTATTCCGCAGTCTAGGGAAAGTAGGCAAGGGAGATTTGCTCATTGCCAGAACATCCGCCGGTGAATTCACCTATAAAGTGCGGCAGGTCCGTATCGTCGATGAGGATGACCGGACCGTGATCGTACCGAAACCGAAAGCGACCCTTACTGTATCCACTTGTTATCCATTTGATTTTATCGGTTCAGCTCCAGAACGTTATATCCTTGTAGCCGACTTGATCAGAAAGCAGCCGTGAAATGGGCTGCTTTTTTTCATGTGAATTAAAGCTCTTGTCCAAACAAACGGTTTTTCGGTTGACAATATACCTATTGGGGTATATACTCGTTATTGTTAACCCATAGGGGTATATTAAAGGGAGGTCATATATATAATGAAGAATCGTTTAGTCAAGGTCATTGTTGCGTTTACACTGGTGTTGTCTCTGATTGCAGCTGGAGGAATGACTCAGAAAGCAAGCGCTGAAACAACAGCTGCCGACGTGCTTGTGACTGTCGGCCAGATGGGTGCCGATTCTTATTCTCAGACAATTGACGGTGTGCTGTATACAGTGGATTCCATCGGTTTCATGGCTGACCGCATTCTTTGGACAGAGGAACAAATCGGAATCATGGCCGATCGGATTGTATACGTAACTGAGTTCTCACAGGATAACTCAATCAAGGTTATTTACATGGCTACAGCACTCTGGCCGACTGGAACTGAAAACGGCGGCTACACTTATGAGGTAGCATTGATGCCGGTTGCAGCACTTCCAGCAGGCTGGTAAAAATATTAAATATAGGGAATTGGCAACAGGATGGACAAGCGTTCATCCTGTCTTTTATTAGTGAAACGTTTCTTCAAAAGGGTCTTAATAGGAAGACAGATTAACTGTACACCATAAATAGTTCATTGTGTTTGCAAAACGAGTTTATAGCATTGATTGGATTGTCTCTTGCTGTCATTTTGAGTACACTTTCCAAAACATAAATAATCATCTAACCAAAATAGGCTCGGATTTCATTCGAGCCTTAGCTATTGTTCTCCTGCGTTGACGATTTTCCAGGTGCAAACCATCCCAGTAACGCAATGGCAACAAGAGTTCCATAGAACGTAAGTGTCCAGGCTGTACTGTGAGGGAAATCGTGATCTAGCACGCCGATATCATCATGGGCAAGTGTGATGACTGCCAGCTTAACACCAACCCATGCGACAATGGCATAAGCGGTTGTTTCCAAAGCCGGACGTTTTTCAAGAAGCTGCACAAACCAGGTTGCAGCATATTTTATTAAGATAAGGCCGGCAATGCCGCCTAGCACAACAACTGTAAATTGCCCGCCGTCCATACCGCCGAAATCTCCAAGTGGGGAATCCGGAAGACCGAGTGCAAGGGCAACAGCTGCAAGAATAGAATCGATCGCAAACGCAAGGTCTGCTAAAGCAATTTTACCCACTGTCGGCCAAAAAGCCATTCCGGCAGCTTCTTCTTCTGTATCTTCATGGATATTTTCATTATCTTTACCAAACTTGGCCTTAATGACATGTTTTAGACCGAGGTACAGAAGATAAGCTGCTCCAATAGCCTGGATCTGCCAGACGTTGGCGATGAAAGAAATAGCAAAAAGGGCCACAAAGCGGAAAGCAAAAGCTAAAAAGATTCCATATTTAATCGCCCTGTTCTTTTCCTCCTCGGGCAAGTGTTTGGCAATTACAGCCAGCACAAGCGCATTGTCAGCTGACAATAAACCTTCCAGCCCAATTAAAATCAATAATGTCCATCCATACTCCAACCAGATTGAATCCATTAGAAGTCTCCTCTCACTCTTTTTCAACTTTTTCTAAAAATAATTCAGACACACGCTATTCATTAATGCGTTTACCCTATATACCTTTCTGTAAATCAATATAACGGCTTCAATGATTATCTTTCCATAATTTTTTTATCTGATTCACTGAGACTCTTTCGTGGTGTTGGGAAAGAAGAACGATTAGATGATGGAATTTGAACTGAATCTTTCACGGAATTTGTAAAGGTTTCGGTATCTTGTTCATCAAACTCCTGCAGCCTTCAGCTCGATATTCCCCTTGTACAATTATCTTACTCGTTTATCTGCAGGTGATGGGATGGCAGCGAGCACAATGACCTTTCCTGCTCAGCTTTCCGGCATGTCCCATGTGTGTGATCATCTCGATATATATGATGATTTTTGAATTGAGTTTGAAGCTGATATAGTTTTAAAAAGGAAAATGTTAAGAGGATAAAGGGAGGCTTCAAGCGGAATGCGGTTCTGAAGTCTCCCGTTTGTCTAGTAGAAGAAGCAACCCAGTGATTTTGTATATGTGAAAAGAGGAGAAATAGATGGTTGTGATCCTGATATTTGGAATGCCTTAAAAAGGTCATTTGAATAGAATTAAAGTGGCTTGTTTCTGCATTCATTGCACAGCGTTTCAGCGCAAAAAACCTTATGGAACAATTGTCACAGGACATGGCGCATCATGAACAACACGATAACTTACACTGCCTAACACCGTACTCTTAATTGCGCCTAGCCCCCTGTTACCCATCACAATCATCATTGCATTTATTTCCTTCGCTTCTTTGCAAATTTCAATGCCTGGATCACCGGTCCTTACTTTTTTGCTGATTTTGATATGATCAGTATCTTCTGATTCGGATAATATTGTGTTAAGGGCTTGATTACTCAGTTCATTCTGGTATTCACGAATCTGCTGTTCACTGCAAAAGCGCCTCATATTAGGTGTGTGGTAGGTTGGCTGAACATTAAGTGCGACGACCTCTGCGTCCTGCCCTTTTGCCATAGTGAGCGCAAATTTAAATGCCTTTTTTGAATGTTCGGAGCCATCTACAGGTACTAGTAATTTGTTCATTGCATTTTCACTTCCTTTGTATTAAGTAAATTTGGAATTGCAAGTATTTCTATTTTAATTATATAAGATAGAAGTGTCCTGGGTTGTTGTTTGAAAGGGATATTTTATGACACTGTTTCTCTGTTTTTCAAGATGAGCCATTAACGAAGATGGCGGCTTTGCTGCCAGTCTGCAACAAAAATCCTCTATATTAATAGGTTTAAAATAGGGCATCTCAGCAAGTAACGGGAGGGCTCATACAACAATGTTCTTTAAATTTCCCTGTTAAATGGTAACGGTCTCCTTAGAGGGCTATGGACTGTTTGTATTTTAAGGAAGAAATGAAGGTTATAGTGATAAAGAAGCATCAGATACTATGTTTTAAACGGGATGTGTGTAGAGGCTCCTGAAGAAAAGTGCAATTTTTAAGAAAAATTGAATGCCGTTATACCAGGTGTCCGGAGAAGGGGGGAAGGATTAATTTAACGCTTGGAAGTTGTTTTTTAAGACATCTGCAGAATAGTACGGGCGGGGTGGAATTTGCGGTTTTCAATTTAAAGGCATTTCCTAAATCAAGGAAACGCCTTTAAATGCAATATATTCCGCACAAAGAAGATTAATCGTTAAGAATAAAGTATTCTCTTAATGCCTGTTGCAACGTACCTAATGTTTTGATTTCGCCATTAATGCCGAGTTCCGTTACTTTCCAAACAACTTCTTTCCTTAATCCGGTTATGACCGTGTTACATCCCATCAGTGATGCGCCATTGATGATTTGGATCAATCGGTAAATATTATTGCGATTAATATCTGCGACCCCGGATAAGTCCATAATCAATGTTTGGATATGCTTTTCGCTAATTTCTTTTAGCATTTTATCCTCAAGGATTCCGGTTCGCTGCTCATCAATTGCCCCGATTAACGGGAGGATGCTTACAGAAGGGGTTATCGGGATAATTGGCACGGAAAGATTTTCAACCAGTTCTCTTTGAGCCTTTATAAGCGAATCTTTGTAAGTTGTATAACTAATGAAAAAGGAATTCAAAAAATAGTCGACCCGATTGTTCATTTGTTTTTCGATTTCAAAGAAATTAATACTTTTTTTATCCCTTTTAAATTCGGTGTATTTTTCAAAAAAGAGCCATAATGTCCGGCGGATGGCCTGAACCCACTCCAACTTAAAAGAGACAGCAAGAGAATGTGCTGACCAGGCAATCCCTTCTTGTTCCGCAAACGCATGCAGTTCTTCATCATTCTCTTCGATAATGTAAACAACCAGTTCATTGGCGTTATTAACAAGATCGATATTACCCACTCTTAATATTTCATCAATCTTGTCTTTTACGTTGACAGCTTCTTTTAGCAGCATCTCTTTGAAGATCTGACTATTTGCTTCGAAAAACTCTTTGAATTGAAATGAATCTTCATATGTAAACGTTTGCAACTGCTCCTCCTCCTGACTTTATAAAGTATTCACTATCATTATAGGATAAACATAGATTTTATGCAGGTTATTGCACTGATTTCTATATTTTGGTGTGATTTCAACAGACTTATTCAACCAACGGGGCATGAAGGCAGAGGGAAGGCATCTGACAAAAGGGGGGATATAGATAAGGAGGAAACCCCTTCCTGCTTATCGAAGTAACAAAATAAGGAAGTTGAAAAAGGATTTGAAAAGTAAAACAAATCATTTAATAAAGGAAGGGCTTATAATGGATCTGCTGTATGAAAAGTTTATAAAACTTGGTGCTGAACATGCACCCGGCCAGGAAGCGCGCCAGAACACGGATGAAATCAAGTTGCGCGGTGAAAAAATCCCCGGTGCACCGGTTGATTTCTCACATGGTGATGTAGATGCGTTTGAGCCGATTCCCGGCAGTTTGGACGTCTTCAATGAAGGGGTGCACCTCGGCGGCAAGCAGGCTTATACGGAATACCGGGGAAGCAAAGACATCCGTGAGGATACTGCCCGAAAGCTTTCTGATTTCACGGGCACAACGATTGAAGGGGACCGGAATCTTATTATCACTCCAGGAACACAGGGTGCACTATTTTTGGCCATGGGATCAACCGTTGCAAGGGGAGATAAGGTAGCCATTGTTGCACCAGATTATTTTGCCAATCGAAAACTCGTTGAATTTTTTGAAGGTGAAGTTGTCTATATCAAGATGGATTATTTTAATGCCCCCACCGGTACAGGTCTCGATTTAACACATCTGGAAGAGGCTTTTAAAGCTGGCGTCAAACTCTTCTTGTTCTCCAATCCCAATAACCCGACCGGTGTCATCTATTCTCCGGAAGAAGTGAGGGAAATTGCGAACCTTGCTCGACGCTATGACGTAACTGTCATCGCTGATGAACTGTATTCCCGCCAGATTTTTGAGGGACAGACTTATACCCATTTATGTGCACAGGAAATGATCAACCCTGAAAACATCATTACCATCATTGGCCCATCCAAAACGGAGTCATTAAGCGGCTATCGGTTAGGGGTGGCATTCGGCTCCGCCAGGATAATTGAACGGATGGAAAAACTGCAGGCCATTGTGTCACTCCGGGCAGGCGGCTATAGCCAGGCTGTATTGAAATCCTGGTTTTCCGAGCCTGAAGGGTGGATGGCGGAACGGATCGCACAACACCAGGCCATCCGTGATGATTTGGTTGGCAGGCTTCGCTTTGCCGAAGGCTTTCAAGTGAGAGCGACGGAGGGAGGCAGTTATCTCTTTCCGAGAGTCCCGGACCTGGATGTTCCCATACAAGAATTCGTGAAAATTCTTCGCTTGCAAGCCAATGTCATTGTAACGCCTGGTACAGAGTTCGGCCCGGAATTCACTGACAGCTTCCGGATCAATTTTTCACAGGACCATGCAGCTGCTGCAGCGGCAATTGAACGTGTCATTAAGATGGCTGATTTGTACCGGCAATGAGTGTGTTTGGGAAAGTGGTCATTTGATACTGAATTTATCTTTAGAAAACCGGAAATCACAGGGAATGGATGCCAAGTCGAAGCAGGTGTCGCATCATTTTACAAGGTAATTAACCAACTATTTGATGCGTTAAATACCTTCAAACACCTATTGTTAAGTATAGGGGAATTGTGCCCGATCTCCAACGCATTAAAGCATCAGGGACCAGGCACACCGTCTCTTCAGTTACGGATTTCTGACGATCATGGCACAAAGCTGCCAGGAGTTTTAAAAACTGGTTATATGTAATAAATCAAATAAAGTATTAGAAAGATACCACTGAGGTCACCACTATTTCATTTTGATGGCCTTCATTTAAGGGAGGTACTACATATGAAAACAGCATTAGTCTTTGGCGGCACACGTTTTTTTGGAGTCGATCTCGTCAATTCTTTGTTAGAAAAAGGGATAATGGTTACGATTGCGACTAGACAACAGTCTTCAGATCCTTTTGGTGATACAGTCGAACGATTAAAACTGGACCGCTTTGATGAAGATTCTGTTAGACAGGCAGTTGAAGGCAAACAATGGGATGCCGCTTTTGACCAAATCTGTTATTCCTCTGAAGATGCAAAGATTACCGTTGATGCTTTAGAAGGAAAAGTGAAGCGGTACATTTTCACCTCGACTCTATCAGTCTACGATGAAGGAGAAGATCTGTCTGAAGAACAGTTTGATCCTTATACATACAAATTGAAAATGGTGAACCGGCAAGATGTTTCCTATAAAGAGGGCAAAAGGCAAGCGGAAGCATACTTCTATCAGAAAGCATCATTCCCGGTAACCGCTGTCCGGATCCCAATTGTGATGGGAGAAGAGGACTATACGGGCCGCTTACTGCATTATATTCATCAGGTTAAAGAAGGAAAACCTATCTATTTACCTAATCCAAACGCTGAAATGGTATTTATCCATCAACAGGAAGCAGGTGACTTTCTTGCCTGGATAGCTGATACAGACTTCACTGGCCCAATCAATGCGAGTGCAACGGGGAAAATTTCCTTAAAAGCCTTGATCGAGTTGATTGGTGAGGAAGTTGGAAAAGAGATTCACGTTACAACTGATGATGAACACGAGTCTCCTTATGGCATCAAAAACTCCTGGTTTTTATCTAATGAAAAGGCTGCAAATCTTGGCTATTCCTTTACCAAATTAGAGGATTGGTTACCGAAATTAGTTTCAGAGCTATCTTAAAGAACACTTAAATATACAAACATTGTTTCTTATGCATCTAACGAAACGGGAGTGCGGTATAAGTAAGGCTCTTTAAACCGGGGTGTTGATTTCCGCTGCAGGGGCTCGCTTTCCGCGGGGCGAGCGCTGAGCCTCCTCGTCGCTGGCGCTCCTGCGGGGTCTCAGCTGTCCCGCTATTCCCGCAGGAGTCGAGCCCCTTCCGCTCCAATCAACTAGCACATGAATAGATGTCCCGTTTTATTTTTCAACCGTTGTTTTGTATAAAAATAAGCAATCCTTTTCCGTTTTCATTTGAATGAAGAGAACCCTTTTTGAGGAGGTATCATCTTATGAGTGAAAAAGTATATATTTGCCCGGAAAAACAGTTGAAGGATGAAGGAGTCAAGGTGGTAAAAGGGGGGAAGCACGCAATTGCCGTTTTCTATCATGAAAACAGCATTTATGCGGTGGATAACCGTTGTCCCCATCTTGGATTCCCATTACATATGGGGAGCAGTTGTGATGGCATTCTTACGTGCCACTGGCATCATGCCCGGTTTGACCTGAAAAGCGGCGGAACATTAGATCCTTGGGCAGACGACGTACCTACATATCCAGTCGAAGTAACGGATGGGGAAGTATGGATCATCCCTGAGCCCATCGACAAGCAAACGTTAGCCAAACTGAAACAGAGACTGAGGGATGGCCTGGAGCAAAACATTCGCCTTGTCATCGCGAAAGCAGTGGTTGGTTTAGTGGAGGCGGAAGCAGATCCCAACGAAATTGCAAATATCGGTATAGAATTTGGTACGAAACACCGCAGTAATGGCTGGGGCTCCGGCCTGACAATTTTAACCGCAATGAGCAATATTCTGCCGCATCTCGATAAAACCGGAAAAATCCTTGCTTTATACCATGGATTGGTCCATGTCGCAAGGGAAAGCGCGGGAATGGGAACAAGATTTTTACTGGATCCTTTACCGGTAAATAAGGAAAAGGAACAACCGGAAATTTCCCAGCTGGCAAAATGGTATAGGAATAGCGTTGAAGTCCGCGATGTCCAGGGGGCAGAGAGGGTCCTGCTGACGGCCATAAAACTGGGGGCAACGGCAGAACAGCTGTCCGACATGATGATGACCGCAGTCACGGATCATTTTTACATGAATATCGGCCACACATTAGATTTTCATAATAAAGCATTTGAAATGCTTTCAAAGCTGCAAGGCGAAAACAGTGAGTATATTCTCACATCCCTATTGCCATCGTTAAGTAATGCCAGCCGCAGTGAGGAATCGCAAAGCTGGCAGGCACCTGTCAATTTAGTGGAACCGCTGCAAAAAGCCTTCAGCAAACTTGAGAACATGGAAATCAGTGAGGAAGATGAAAACGATTCATCAAGCGGCTCAGTTGATGAGGAGCAGTTAGTGGAGCAATTGTTAAGTGATGATCCTGTCAAAACGGCAGAGTTGTTAATGGAAGCTTTACAACTGGGGAAATCACCTGCCCGCCTTGCCCAATTAGTGACACTGGCGGCAGCAGAAAGGGTGGCCCGTTTCCATGTGCAAAACGAATTCAGGGATTGGGATACAGTACTCCATACGTTCACTCACGCTCATGCCGTTCACCAGGCTTTACGGAGATCAACCACTCCCGAACTCACCCGGGCTGTATTTCACGGTGCCATGAGTATCTATTTGGACCGTTTTCTTAACATTCCTTCGGCCCGAATGCCTGCAGCCGATGAATCCTCACAGCAGCCGAATGACCCTCAAGCATTCCTGGATCTATTGGATAAACAGCAGCAGACGGACGAGGCGGCGAAATGGACAGTGAATTACCTGGCCGGCGGAGGAGACTTGAATGAATTATTCAACGTTCTCGGTCATGCCTTGCTCAGGGAAAACGCTGAATTTCATACCTTCCAAATGTACGAAGGGGCTATCATCGAGCATCAGATATGGCAAGAAGAGGATTCCGAGATGTCAGAGCGGGCGCGGAAAACGATGCTTGTTGCCGTAAGCCGTTACTTAGCGGCCCACGCACCGACCTCAAGGGAAACGTCCCATACGGCTAAAATTGCCATCAGACTGCAGCGCGGTGAAAAATTGTTTGAAGAATAAAGAGACTGTTCACGGAGATTTCAGCGGCCGGTAAACAGAGTTTCTGGCCGCTGATAAAAGCGCCATATTATCTATAAAATTTCTGGTGAGGAGTGAAGAATGGATAAAGTAAAAATAGCAGGAAGGTCAGTTTTTCCCATAGGATTAGGCACGTACAAGATGGGAGACAAAGCAGATCAATTCGAACAAGAAGCAGAAGCAATAAGAGTTGGCCTGGATCAAGGCGTTCAAGTCATTGATACGGCTGAAATGTACGGTGACGGAAATTCAGAGCGATTAGTTGCTCATGCGATTAAGCCATATAACCGAGAAGATCTATTTCTAATATCAAAAGTTCTTCCTTCAAATGCATCAAAAAAGCAATTACCGATTAGTTTAGAAAACAGCTTAAAACGATTAAATGCCGATTATGTAGATCTATACTTACTCCATTGGAAAGGCAATATTCCGATAGAAGAAACGATTGAAGTCCTGGAGAAAGTAAAAAGCCAAGGGAAGATCAAGTCATGGGGTGTTTCCAATTTAGATGTTGATGACCTGGAAAAAATAATGAAACTGCCTGATGGAATCAATTGTGCCGCAAATCAAGTGCGTTATAACTTGGGAGACCGTGGGATTGAATTTGATTTAGTTCCTATAATGAACAAACTTGAAATGCCCTTAATCGCCTATTCTCCAGTTGCAAGGGGTGACCGCTTCGGCAAGAACCTGACAAAGGATATTACATTAAAGAAAATTGCGGAAAAACATCAAGCCGATCTTTTTCAGATTTTATTGGCATGGTCTATCCGAAATGGACAAACCATCGCTATACCGCAATCCAGTAATCCAGATCATGTGATTGATAATGTGCAAGCGGCTGAGATTCAGTTAACGCAGCAAGATTTGGATCAAATAGATTTAATCTTTCCAGAGCCCAGCTCGAAACAGCCGCTTGCTTTGTGGTAAAAAGAGAATGTGGATATGGCTTTGTGGCACCCAGGAAAAAGTATACAGGTGGATTGTTTATGTATTTGAGATTACTAAAAGCCTGATTTCTCAGTAATTTATTGAGGAATTTGGCTTTTTTTATGGCTTAAGAAGTAGATGTGAAAATTTTCGGCAGGAGAGAGGGGATAAGAAAAAGAGCGCAAGTGCTCAGGAATTACGTAGTTTTCCTTTAAAGACGATTTTATATCCATTGAATCCTAAAAAGTTCTGGATATGGATAGTACCCATAAAGCCAGCCATCTATTTGGAATTTTATGATATTATAGAATTGTTGAGCAAGTCTGGCATTATTTAACAAACAAGTCCTCTCTTTTAGGGGCACTGTGAAAAGAAGACTATACATAAAATTGCTGGAAAGGATTTCATAAATGTCATTTTTAAAAGTGAAAAATGTAAACAAAAAATTAAAAGGAAAAACGATTTTATCGGATATAAGTTTTAGCGGCGACAGAGGGCAAGTGATCGGATTGGTGGGGCCGAATGGAGCAGGGAAGAGTACACTATTAAAGATTATTGCTAATCTAATAAAGCCGGATGAAGGGGAAATACACCTTGAAAATGGAAGTCTTGGTTACTTGATCGAAGAACCCCCGCTGTATCCATACTTAACTGCAAGGGAACATTTAGAGATATGTTTAAAGTTACAAGACAAGCCAGTCAATCCCGATCTGGTTGAAGCGACCGCAGAATCCCTGGGCATCACATCTTTCCTGGATAAGAAAACAAAAAAGTATTCAATGGGAATGAAGCAAAGGGTAGGGATTGCCAGTGCACTCATACATGATCCCGATATTATTATTTTGGATGAACCAACCAATTCACTTGACATCAAAGGGATTGACCAAATAAAAAGAGTTATCTTGCAACAAAAGGAAAAGGGAAAGCTGGTCATTGTGTCCAGTCACTTATTAAAGGAAATTCAAGCTATTAGTGACCATTTCATATTACTTGAGCAAGGAAAAGTAATCAGGAACATGGAACTTGATTCACCCAACAATAACGTTTATAAAATCCAAGTGGAAAAAACAGCCAAATCCCTTAAAACGTTGTCGGCAGTCTCGATAGAGGAAGCTGAAGGTTTTATAACACTGGAAACCGATAATAAATCACTTCAAAATGTTCTTCGCCTCTTGCTTGAAAATAATTTAGAAATTCAAGATATTGAGAAAAAGAATACTGCACTTGAAAGGTACTTCATAAATGTCAACTAAAGGGGAAATTAATGCATGTTTTCTGTCATCAACATGGAGTTAGGTAAACTTATAAAATCAAGGCTATATGTACCAACACTGGTCAGTTTGTTTATCTTTGTTATTGTAGCAATGGTCGTTATGTACTATAAAAGGTCAACTGATACAGACCTCTTTACCCTCATCTATAGCATTTTTGCATTTAACTCGGATATTTTTTTTCCTGTAGTCGCAATAGCTTTTTTTAGCTCGGTTGTGACGAAAGAGTATCAGAATAAAACGATTAAGCTGTTAGTCGGATCTCCTATACCACGCAGTAACATTATATTGGGGAAGTTCTTTTCTGCTACTCTTTCATTTCTTCTTTTATTTTTTACAGTAATCCTCACTTCTTTTGCAGTGGCTTTATTGTTATCTCCAGAACAAGTAACCTATATCAATTTTAAGGATATAGGGGTTGCTAATATTTTTTTACGAACGGTAATCGCTATGATTAGCACCGCTGTTTTTTTGGTTTCGTTTGGGGGATTTGGCTATTTGCTTGCACTATGGACAAAAAACCAGGCAGTGACTATGCTAATCTCGATCGGTGTACTGCTTTTTTATGTCATCGTTCCGATTCCAGAATGGTTTAAAGAATACTCTTTCATTGGAAAAGGAAGCATGTTTTATACTGCTGTAACTTTGTTGGAAATTCCATACTTAGACATCATTAAAGTAATCCTTATTTGTTTGCTATATCTTCTTGTTTTCTTAATTTCATCGGTAATGTATTTTCAGAGACTCCAAA
>NZ_LWBL02000004.1 GCF_001644195.2 Bacillus marinisedimentorum
TAATGTAACTGCTAGACTAAGGTGAACAGTTTTTGCTAGATAATAATGAACACTTTTTCATCCATAATAACCTCAGTTACGCTATGATAATATTTTCAACATAGTGTTGGCTGGAGGAATGGAAAGGTGGAAAAACTAGCTTTGTATATTGAAGTCAATCAACTTAAGAAAAGAGGTTTTAAGATAGCAGCTATCTCTAAGAAATTAGGAATATCTAGAAATACAGTTTATAAATATTTGGAGATGTCATTCGATGAGGCGACTGAGTGGGTATCGACATTGAAGACAAGAAGTAAGAAGTTAGATCCCTATCAGGATTTAATCCTTACCTGGTTAAAGGAACATCCTGATCTATCTTCAGCACAGATTGAAGACTGGTTGAAGGAAAAGGTGCCGACAATCGAAGTTGGAAGTAGTACGCTAAGAAGTTATGTG
The DNA here is from genome assembly GCF_001644195.2 of Bacillus marinisedimentorum. Taxonomy (NCBI): domain Bacteria; kingdom Bacillati; phylum Bacillota; class Bacilli; order Caryophanales; family Bacillaceae; genus Bacillus; species Bacillus marinisedimentorum. The sequence goes on from NZ_LWBL02000004.1 coordinate 436, forward strand.
AGTGAAATGAGGGATACTTACCATATCCCAAAAGTCATTCGTGTCCGTGATCATGAAGCTGTGGAAGAGCTTCCAATGGGAATGCAGGTGCAGGTGGACTGGGGAGAAATGAAAGTTAAAGCTACGCAGAACAAAGAAGTAAAACTTTATTTTATCTCGTTTGTCTTATCCAATTCCAGATATAAATATGTGGAATGGCAGGATAGACCGTTTACCACAAGGGACACTATCCGGTGTCATGAAAACGCATTTCAGTATCTCGGAGGGATGCCCGAAGAAATGGTTTACGATCAAGACCACTTGATTACAGTGAACGAAAATGCAGGGGATATCATCCTAACAGGTGACTTTCAGGCCTATAAGCAGGAACGAGGGTTCAGGGTTTATCTGTGTCGGAAATCAGACCCTCAAAGCAAAGGGAAAATTGAGAATGTAGTCAAGTTCATCAAAGGCAACTTTGCCAAGAACAGAGTCTTCTTTAATTTGGAAAGTTGGAATGAGAAATGTCTTGCCTGGCTTGAAAGGACAGGCAACCAAAATGTACATAACACCACAAAAAAGAGACCGGCAGAAGTGCACGCCCTGGAAAAGCAACACTTACAACCAGTCTCATCCCTGCTCTCTTTCGAGAACGACTTCAGTACCAGTATAACAAGGGCTGTACATAAGGACAATGTAATTAAATACAAATCAAACCGATACTCCTTGCCGCTAGGAACCTTCCGGCCAAAGGGAGACAATACAGTCTATGTGGAAGTTAAAGAGAATGAGCTAATTATCAGAGCGACTCCGCAAGGAGACATCCTTGCACGTCATCGTTTGGGTTTGGGAAAAGGAGAATTAATTAAGAACCGAAATCACGGAAGAGACCGCTCCAAAGGAATTGACGCTTACAAGGAAACCGTTATACGGCAGTTATCTAATTCTGAAGAAGCAAAGCAATTCATCCAAGAGGTTGGCTACAGATATCCAAGATATATGAGAGACCAACTCCAAGTCATTCAACATACGATTAACCAATATAGGCATGTCATTGATGAAGCCCTTACCCAATGCGTAAGAGACCACCTTTGGAGTGCGAATGATCTTCGAGATGTCGCTCAACACCTCCATCGATTAACAGAAAATAAGCTAATCCCATCCCCTCCATTCCAGGAAATTAAGACTCCCCCCGCAGTAAAAGCCACTGCACAAACGAGGGATCTGACAACTTATGTAGAGATTATGGGAGGGCTTAGACAATGACAGGAACAGTACAGCATCTTCAGGAAAACCTCCGCCATCTTCGGATGGCGGAAACAGCAGTTGAATTGCCCACGTTGCTTCGAAACGCAGAAAAACACTCATGGACGTATCTAGAATTTATAGAAGAGGTACTATCATTTGAACTAAAGCGCCGAGAGGAGAAAAACAGAGAAAAGAGGTTGAAAAAAGCAAAATTCCCATATTATAAAACCCTTAATGAATTTAAGGTTGAAGAACAGCAATCTTTGAGCACTCGTCAAATCGAGCAACTTAAAGAGCTGACTTGGCTTGAACAGCAATACAATATGATCCTACTGGGTCCACCAGGAGTTGGCAAAACGCATATTGCAATTGGGCTAGGTCTTGAAGCTATCCAAAATGGATATAAGGTCTCCTTTTATACCATGGGAGAACTGATAAATACCCTAAAATCCCAGGAATATCTCCGTAAATCCCAACTTCAACTTAAGGCTATAAAAGAAGCAGATCTTATCATCATCGATGATCTTATGTATATGGCTATGGATCAACGAGAAGCCAACTTGTTCTTTCACCTTATCAACGATCTATATGAACGAAGTTCAATCATTCTTACATCTAATAAAGGACCTGAACAATGGGGAGAATTGATGGGAGACAAAGGAATAACAACGGCCATTCTAGACCGGCTGCTTCAT